>JAGBUF010000077.1 GCA_017630975.1 Paraprevotella sp.
CTGAACTACGGAGTGAATGCAGACAAACGAGGAGAAAAAATTATGGGGGCATACAACGAATGGGGGTTCATGACGGTCGGCGAATGTGCCCAAGGACATAACTCTGTCATCGCAGCTCCGGATGGCAATACTTATTTGGTCTACCATACAAAATTCAATGACGGGACAGTTGGGCATCAAGTACGTGTACACCAACTTTTCATCAACAATCAAGGCTGGCCCGTTGTTGCACCATTTGAATACCACGGAGAAACAGTGGGTGATAAGGAGATTGCATCTAAATCATATTTCAGCAAAGAAGACATCTGTGGCAAGTATCAAGTCATCATCCACAAATACAGCATGGATCATACGAACTACGAAGAAAACACACCCGAAGAAATCACCCTCCTTGCAAATGGCACAATCACTGGAGCACATACCGGTTATTGGAGTGTTTTTGAGGGAAACTCATACATCAGACTCACTATTGACGGAACGACATATAACGGAGTGGTGGTGGAACAACAGATGGAACCTACCACCATCAAAGCCATCTGCTTTACGGCATGCAACCCCACCGGAGTCAATATATGGGGGTATCGCATGAAAGACGAATATGCCCTGGCGTATATGCTAAACACCAACGAAATGCCGGTAACCGAAGGACAAACGGTAAGCAAGCATCTGGATTTGTATGGGATGAACATGAAATCATCCATTGAGGTACAATGGACATCAAGTGAACCGGAAATCATCTCCAACACAGGAAGATATAACCCCACCGGATTGACCGAAACTGTTCCTGTTCAACTGACAGCCACCTTCATCTCCGGTAATTACTATTGGACAAATACGTTCAACGTCAATGCCCGTAGAGATACCAATGTAGACAATGACTGGTTGGAAGGCGTTGTAGCCTACTATGGTTTTGACGAAGAGCCATGTTTGAACGCTTATAACCTGGAGCAAAGAGCTAGATTTGCAAAACAAGGCACAAACATCCGCCCCACATTAGAAAAAGACAGTATCCGCACAGGAAATGTAGTACATCAATATTTCGGAGCCAACGGCAATTGCAGCTACACTAATATGGACAATCCACTGAAAGGCACACAGTTGGATGGAGCAACCATTTCCATGTGGGTAAAACGCATGGACGATGTCGCATGGGATGCCATTTGGTCCTTCTACGACAGCAATGCCAATACAAGGTTATACCTGACCGGAAACAGTTATATCGGGTTCAACAACGGCAACGACTGGTTTGATATCAATCATCCCAACAGTGTCATCTCTGAAAACATTCCTGTGCAGAAATGGACTCACGTCGCCATTAGTATCTCAAGAACCGCAGGATGCACAATATATATCAATGGAACAAAAATCCGCAACAGCAAATTCAACGGCAGCAATAATGAAACCGATATCACCGATGAGACGAAGTTTGATTACAACAAAGTCATTGATTTCATTCAGACCTGTTCAAAATTCTATTTAGGTTATGGTTCATTCTGGGGCTCTGCAGATGTCATGATAGACGACATTCTTATTTACAATCAAGCTCTCAGCTCATCAAGCGTAAGGATATTAAACAATATGTACAATCGTGTAACTGACTTCACCGTTGGTGAAGGAGGTAGCAGCATTAGCGATGTAAAGCAAAACAACACCAACAATGGTATCATCTACGACCTTTCCGGTAAAATCATGACACGCCCACAAAAAGGGATATACATTAAAAACGGTAAGAAATTTATTCAGCGATAATAAAGCACTTATCTCCAACAGGAAAGAGTTGCTTTGCACGGAATAAAATACCCCCAGGAGTTAGACAAAAAACTTTTGGGGGCAAAATGTAGAAACTAAATGAGAAGCAAAGATCTTCAACCATTACTTCTGCAATGACCGAATA
>JAGBUF010000001.1 GCA_017630975.1 Paraprevotella sp.
TCCATCAGCGTTCGCGACCGATCTACTGATGAACCCAGTTATGACAATGGAAACATCCTGACAGAGATGCTCCTCAGTAGTGAGTTGAAAGGTTTTGTGGAAAACCCCATGTTCTTTTTTGAAAAGGACGACTCGCTCCACCGACAGGCTCTTGACCTGCTGATGATGGTACAAGGTTGGCGCAGACACTCTTGGCGCGAAATGGCAGGCGTCGCACCTTTCACCTTACAATTCCTCCCCGAAAAATCACAGACCATTTCCGGATGCGTCAACAAGATCAACGATTTCCGCATCGTCACCGGAAGCCATGTCACAGAAGACAACTGGGACCCGGGAACAGGTACGATCAACTGGAAAGAGGATGAAATTGAGCGCAACGAAGAGCATGAAAGTGAAATGTCCGCTGCTGAGACCGATAGTGAAGGGGAAAGTTTCGGTATTGCCACCAGCGAAACAACCAGCGCTATGAGTGAGACATATAGCGACAGTAAACAACTCCCTTTCTCCTCCGGCAGCAGTATCAGCAACCTGAAGGAAGAAGTGAACGTATGGCCTACTTTCATTCAAGGCGAACACACTCTTGAACTCATTCAGGATACTGAAAAGGGACCATTCTATATGCAGACGCCACTATTGTACGAGGACTATATTCTTTTCCTTACAGCCGCCGACCTTGACAAAAATAAGGACTATATCATCAAGAAGAAACAGAAGAACTTTACCGACGAGGAGGCCATACCGGACTACTATGTCAAATTGAACCATTTCTACCCCCTCTTTCCGAAACCTTACAGTTTCTACCATGATGCCGTCCCCAGCGGAGAGGAAAAAATCGCAGAAGAACAAGGCGGACAGACATCCTTCACCGACCGACAATTGGGTTCAGTCACCATCCGCAGCAAACGAAGCGGAACGAGAAAGCTCGACCTCAGTAAACCTGCCATCGTCGTAGATGCTTATGAAGCCTTCAATCTTGCTGCAGACTATGGCATGAATGGCGGTACGCACAACTGGGTGACATTCCCGCAGCAGGTGGCACTTGCCTATATAGGCGATATGGGAATGGAACGCGACTTCTTCCTGCAGGTACGTTATGACGGCAAGCCCATCAATAGCAAACAAACAAAGGAAAGCATCAAGCCCCTGGCGATGAACAATGGCACACAGATAGAAGTGCCACCTGTCATCACCTACGGCCGCAACAAGATGGAAGCCTACCACCTCATCAAAAACCTTGATAAACTGTACATCTATACAGACTATGCGCCCCGTGAGGTAGGCAGTACAAAATACAAGGGCGACAACCAACCCGATGTAACCATTGACTTACGCCGTTTCGAAGGGGAGGGATACCAAATGACCTACCGCGATCGCCGCTATCTGCTGAAAGGTTACAGTGTGTGCGAGGATTTTTACAGTCCGGACTACAGTCAAAAACCATTGCCCGACAGCAAGGACTACCGCCGCACGCTCTATTGGTCGCCCAAAGTTATTTTCAACGACAATGGCGAAGCACACATCCGATTATACAACAATAGCAAATCTACCGTCATCGGTATCAACATAGAAGGACTGACAACGGATGGACATCCCGTCGTCTGGACAGACAAAAACTAAAATTCATAAAAGATGAAACATACGAAAAACTATTCATTTATCAGCGCATTCAAGAAGTATGTAAACGCCAGTTTCATACTTATCTTTGTCACTGCAATGGCCCTCATTGTCGCCAACTCAAAATGGGGCGACCTCTATCGCTCACTGGCAGAAGTACCCGTTAGTTTCTCCATTGGCGAATTCAACCTGTTCAGTCATCATGGTCAAGACCTGACCCTATTGGAATTCATCAACGATTTCCTGATGGCGACATTCTTTTTTGCCGTTGGATTGGAAATAAAGCGAGAGATTCTGGTGGGTGAACTATCTTCGCTCAAGAAAGCCCTGCTCCCCATCATCGGAGCATGTGGCGGTATGATTGTACCGGTCATTCTCTTCTATGTTTTTTGTCCGGGCGACCCTATCATGCAACGAGGAATGGCCATACCCATGGCTACGGATATCGCATTCTCACTCGGTGTACTCTCTCTCTTCGGGAAACGCGTACCCATCGGAATGAAAGTATTTCTTGCAACATTGGCAGTGGCGGACGATTTGGGCGGCATCATCGTCATCGCTTTGTTCTATTCTTCCGAAATCACACTTGAATACTTGGCACTCTGCGCCTTTTTCATCCTTATACTGTTGATTGGCAATTTGCGCCATGTCAGGACCAAGATGTTCTATATCCTTACCGGTATCTGCGTGTGGTATGCGTTGCTCAATTCGGGTATTCACGCCACCATCGCCGGTGTCATCACAGCTATGTTCGTACCGGGACGCCCCAAAGATACAGCCATCAAATGCGTGGAGTACCTACATGCAAAAATTACCAGTTTCCCATTAGATCAGGCAACCAACAACAAACAAGGAATTACCATTTTGTCCAATCATCAAATCAGTTTGCTGAAAAATATCGAGTATGCCTCCGACCGTATCATCAGTCCTTTGCAAAGTCTTGAGGACTCATTGCAAGTGCCCATCAATTATGTTGTTGTACCTCTCTTTGCTTTTGCCAACGCCGGAATATACCTGGAAGGGGTGAGCTTGGACGGTATCATCAACGGTGTCGGTCTCGCCATCTTCCTCGGTTTGTTCCTCGGCAAATTCCTCGGTGTATGCTCCTTCTCATGGCTGGCCATCAAGCTCAAGTTGGTGCAACTGCCGAACGGTTGCAACTGGAAGAATTTCGCCAGCGTATGTATGCTCACCGGCATCGGTTTTACCGTCTCATTGTTCATCGCTGACCTTTCCTACCACGGTATCGGTGGAGAAGCTGCCGCATTGCTCAACGACGCTAAATTAGGCATCCTTTTAGGTTCTATTGCTGCCGGTATCACCGGTTGGCTGTTACTATATAAGTTTTTGCCTAAAACACCTTGCCCCAAAGACAAGGAATAATCTCATATCATATATATTACTCGGGCGGCTCTCAATCATTTGAAAGTCGCCCGATGACGTTTGACCGCAGTCGTCCATGTGTTTGACCGCAGTCAGCCATGTGTTTGACCGCGGTCAGCCATGCGTTTGATTGCGGTCAGCCATGCATTTGCTGCGACCAAGAGGAATAAGATTACTTTATGAAGAGGTAAAAAAACGGTGCTCAGATATTCTCCAAGCACCGTTTAAA
>JAGBUF010000078.1 GCA_017630975.1 Paraprevotella sp.
AACGATGGGTATTTCTTTTATCTGTTTGTTCCAATCTTTTGGATTGTTGAACATTTCAGAGGAATGGATGAATCCGATGATGTGATCGATATCTTCCTTGTATACAATGATTTTGGAAATACCACTTTCAATAAAAAGACTTTTCAAAGCATCGATAGTTGCCGAGGCTTCTATTGCCTCTATTTCCGTACGTGGTACCATACAGTCGCGCACCTTGATTTCGGAAAAGTATAAGGCATTCTGGAAAATTTTGATTTCATCCGTAATCCTTTTTTCGTCATTCGTTGACTCAATGCTGGATTGTATCAAATCGTCCAAGTCAATCTTTGTAAAAGCCTGTTCAGATGCGTTCTTATTAACATCCAGTCCGAATAGTGATAATAAACCACGTGATAAGGCACTGGTGATTTTTGAGATAGGGTATAATATGATATAGATCATGAATGCAGGCAATGCAAAAGTCCTTAGCATGAGGTTGGGATTGACTTTGAACAGTGTTTTCGGTAGGAATTCACCGGTTACCAAGACAATAAGTGTTGAAATAAGCGTTTGCAAAATCACTTGTACTCCTTCGTTTTCAATATTGATGGGGTGTAGCAAGAATGTGTTGATGACCTCTGCCATCAATATACCATATACAACCAACGCAATATTGTTGCCCACCAGCAAGGTAGAGATAAAATCGTTCGGATGTGCGTAAAAAACGGAGAGTATCTTCGATGTGATGCTCTCGTCGTTCTTGTCCAATTCAGCTCTTAGCTTATTGGAAGAGATAAAGGCAATTTCCATGCCTGAAAAAAAAGCAGAGAAAAGCAGTATGATTGCTATTTCTATGATGATAAGTGTCATGATGGTTGCTGTTTTGTGGGCGCTGAGCGCATGGTAGTAGAGTCGTTCTCTGTAGATGAAGAACTTTTTTTGAACGGGGTCTCAGCATTGGCGTTGGTCACGGAATAGCGCGTCATTTGCTCGTTCGATTTGAAGTTATATCCTTGTAGAAACTCATTTGGTTTGCGAATGGTCATGAACATATTGGAATACATTTCATGTTTGTCCATGTCCCAAAATAGTTCCTCGCTGGTGAAGACGGTTCCTTCTTGGTTGCGGATGGTGACTCTGCCTCGCAACTCCCACAATTTCTGCTTGTGGCAATATGCGGTATCTGATTGTACAAACCAATCCGTATTGAAAGTGGAATCAAATTTCTCCAATAATATACCTTTCATGAAGGTCCATAGTGGTGGGTTGGTGGTGTTGTAAATATTCCATTCCTCAGCGATAATCTTATATCGAATGACACCGGAATCCGATATCAATGTTGAGATTCCTTCTGATTGCAGAAAGGGAAGAGAGTCATTCTCGTTGATGGCCGGTGCATGTTGCTTGTTCTCTGAAGAACAAGATAGAATGATGGTCATCGCCACGAAAATATAAATCAGTGATCGTGTGCGCATGGCGAATGTTGAAGCGCGATGATTTTTCTCTTTTTGCATTATTGAATCTTCCACTTCATGAACCATCTTTCATTGAATGTGATGCCGACATTCAACACGAAATTATTTTCAGTAATCAAACTCTTGTTGCCGGGAGTGAGTCTGACCCATTGGAGTCCGACGTTCACCAAAGAACGACTGATTTTGGATACCGGCAGACTGACACCGGCAGACAGACTGAACTCTCTGGGACCTTCTGTTCCATTGACCTTATAATATGGAGTCGTATATGATGCTCCCAATCGGTACTGAACCCGTCTCAGGTATTTGTTGCTATATTTGTCCGGTTGGAATTCTCCACCCATTGCAATTCTTGTTCTGTCTTGATATCCGTTGTTGGTGCTTACAAACTGTTCATTGATGATTTGTGGAACATTGCAGTCGCTCCATTTCTGATGGGTGACGTCTACACCTACCACCCATTGTTCCTTGTGTTTCCAAGAGATACCTCCACCGAACGACATAGGAATTTCAAAGGCTTTTTCAATGGTACTTTTTGTGGTATCACCGTCTGCAATATAGTTGTAGTAATGCGCCGGTGAATTGATGGAGTGACCGAGGCCGTATGTTGCTCCCAATGTCATTACATTGTCTTTGCCTATTTTGATGGGGTATTGTATACCGAAATCTAACTTGTAAGAAGATATGTCTGCATCAATTTCTCTACGGAGTCCCTTGCTGGATGTGGCTTCGGTTCCGTTCTCATAAAATGTTTGCGTAATATCCTGATTGTAACCGCCCCAAATATAACCGATATTGGCACCGATAGACAGGTCTGCAAAGGGATTCCAGCCCAGACCTACAAATACCTCATGGATGCCTCCATTACCCAGGTACTGATTGACGTATTCGCGAGAGTTGCCACTGATGAAATCATTGCTCAATTTCTTTTTTTCAGAGAAGTTATAGCCCATGGAGGTATAAGGCATGAAGCCGAACGTAAATCCGATGCCAGAACGTAATCGGAAACCGGCATGAATATAATCTAACGAGGTGTTGAGGGTGTTGACACTGTTTCCGCCACTCTTGAATTTGGAAGATTGGAGTGACATTCCTAAATCAAAAATGAAAGCCAAAGAGTCAATGGCGGAATAAGAAGCCGGATTCTGTTTGTTCAGGAGTCCTCCATCTCTAAAACCTAAAGCGACTCCACCCATTCCCTTGTTGAACCCTTGTGAAGCTTCCTTTAAATTGCCCAAGCCGAAACGTGAATATGGCGAGTTGGTACCATTTGTTTGGGCAGAAAGATGTAGTGTCGCTACGAGTAGCAACATACATCCGATTCGTTTATAATTACTCATTATTATATTCTAAAATTCGGTTTAAACCTTTCGGTACAATATATTTATCTGCAAAGATGATGCTTTTTATCTTGTCGTCAAAATCAAAAGTGTCTCCTCCCGTTAAAAAAACCAAAAGAGCGGGGTGCTTTTCTTGACACGACCGGATTCTGCCCTCTATTTCAGCTTTCATCCCTTGAATGACTCCAGAGCGGATGGCTGTGGCTGTATCATATCCGATGGTGGGTACATCTCCTTCCGGTTCAATGAATGGGAGTTTGGCTGTAAATGTGTGCAACGATTGTAGTCGCATGCGTAATCCGGGGGATATGCAACCGCCCCAATAATGTCCTCTTTTATCGACAAATTCGTAGGTAAGGCATGTTCCGGAATCAATGACAAGCAGGTCGTGATGAGGACATTCCGTATGTGCTCCCACAGCTGCTGCCAATCGGTCTATGCCCAGACTCTTAGGGGTCTTGTATTCATTGATGAGAGGAGTGGGGGTGTCGGTGTCAATATGGAGTAATGGAAAATCTAAATGGTTCAGATGGTCATTGACCTGCTCGGTAATGCCATAGACAGAGGCTATCGCTCCTTTGTCAAAAGGATATTTTCGGATAAAATCAGGCAGTCCTTCCAATGTTTCATTAGAGGTTCTGACTTCATCAATGGGAGTATTCCCATCAAAAGCCACTAATTTGGCTGCCGTATTGCCTATGTCGATGATTAGATTCACGTACCTTTTTTTGACGATGCAAAGATACATGTTTTTTACTATATATAATGTATAGAGGCAGTAAATATGTCTTTCCTCAAAATCTTTGTTCGTTTACAAACAGAGAAGAATATGAGAGACGTTCTGATTGAAGTTGTAAGATTTGTTTTATCTTTGCAAAGTGAATGTATTGAAAAAACAAATCAGTCAGAGTATGAAGAAACTGTTATTATTGAGTACGTTGTGGGTGGCGACAGTGTTGTTGCACGCACAAGGTATTGCTTTTGAACCTGCCGGGACCACGATGGAACAGGCGATGGTGAAAGCAAAAAAAGAAGGTAAAATGATTTTTGTGGATTGTTATACCACATGGTGCGGCCCGTGCAAGAAGATGGCGAATGTTATTTTCCCTCAAGCGAAGGTAGGTGACTATATGAACCCGTTATTTGTCAATCTGAAATTGGATATGGAATCACCATATGGTACTCCGTTGGCTAAGAAATGGCAGGTAAATGCATATCCTACGTTTATTATCTTTAATGCCGATGCAAAGGAAATCGGGCGTTTTATGGGCGGTAGCGATGCAGATGGTTTTATCCAACGTGTGAAGGAAAATAGTCGAGATAATGGCTCTTCCGAGATGGAGGCGCGTTGGAATAACGGCGATCGCGACGAGACCTTTTTAAGGGAATATTTGCAGACATTGAATGCTTCTTATAAGCGGAGTCAGGCCAATGATGTAGCCGAGGCTTTGTTGGCGGGAAAGGAAAAGGATTTTGCAAAGGATGACTATTTGTCTAAAGTATTCATAATCAATATTAATAATCCGTTCGCAGCATCATTTATACAGACCGTCAAGTCGCCGAAGGACTTGAAGAAAAAGTATGGAGCAGATGCCGTTGAGAATAAAATCAAGAATGTACTTTCAGGTTATACGGGACAATTGCTTGTGAATGAAAATGGTAAGACTGTGCTTGATGAGGAGAAATTCAAAGCTTTCGTGTCGTTGTTGAACTCCATGAATTTGAAGGATGCCGACCATTATCGTCTGTCGGTATTGATTGCAGCAGCCGAAAAATCCAAAGATTTTGACAAATATATTCGTTTGATAGAAGAATATATGTCTACACCCGGGTTGGATGCAGATGATATGACTTTGGCCAATTGGGTGAAACCATTCCACGGGCCCCAAATCAGTCAGGAACAAAAGAATAAGATGGCAGCCATCCTTCGTACCCGTGTCGCAGAAATAAAAAGCGGAAAGCGCAAGGCGCAGACCGGTGTGGGAAATATGAGATTGTCTCGTCCTACAGACGAACTGCTGACAATTCTGGCCGGTATTTTGGAAACGGGAAAGGTTCATCAATAGGGAACGAATCTGTTGCGTGATGGACGGAAGTAGTATAGATAAAACGAAAGCATGTGGCATGAAGCAATTTATGTCCATCTGCTTTTTGTGTTTGTTTGGGGTGTTATCCGTCCATGCCGAGCGGAACCTGCAGGACTCATTGGAAATCGGTTTGATGACCTGTGAACCCGGACAGGAAGTGTATGCCTTATATGGTCATACAGCTATTAGGGTAAAGAATCATACTTCAGGGGAAGATTGGGTGTTCAATTATGGAATGTTCAGTTTTCAACAGCCCCATTTCCTTTGGCGGTTTGTGAGAGGGGAGTGTGACTATCAGATCGGTGCCGTACCCTTTGAGTATTTTGCGAGGGAATACCGTGAGCGGGGTTCATCCGTTTATCAGCAAACTTTGAATCTGACAACTTCAGAAAAGAACCGTTTATGGTTGTTTCTCATGAAAAATATGTTGCCGGAAAACCGGACCTATCGTTATAATTTCCTGTATGATAATTGTACCACAAGGGCTCGGGATGTGATAGAGGGAGTGATTGAGGGTAAGGTGTTGTATGCTACGGCAAAAGAAGAGTGTACTTATCGTCGGATTTTGCATGAATACACAAAGGAATATCCGTGGAACGAATTGGGGAATGATATTTGTTTGGGCGCTGAGGCTGACCAACCCATTACTTTCAGACAGGAAATGTTCGCACCGTTTTATATGATGCGTTATGCCAATCAAGCAGTGATTGTGAATGATTCTCTTGCGACGCGAACTTTTGTCCTATCCACCGATGAAGTGGTGAAAGGGCTACCTGTGTCAGAACAAGGAACTCGTTATCCATCACCTGCATTATGTGCATGGCTATTGCTGATGACTGTTATCTTGCTGACTCTCATAGAGAATCATTTTCATAAGGTATTTTGGTGGATGGATGCAGTGTTCATGACTATTGTCGGTGTGATAGGCATTGTTGTGACGTTTCTATTTTTCTTCTCTTCCCATCCTACGGTAGGGTCGAATTGGCAGATTTGGGTGTTCAATCCATTACCATTGATGGCAATGCCTTATGTTGTGTGGTGTGCGATGAAAAAGAGAAAAACGTGTTATCATGCAGTGAATGCCTGTATTTTAATATTTTTTATACTTTTTTCTCCCATAATACCGCAAAAAATCTGCTCGGTCATTGTACCTTTGGCTTTGATTTTGTTGTTACGTTCATGTAGCTACGTAGTGAGCTATCATAAGAAAACCAGAAATCCGAATGTTAAATAAGAATACTCGTATAATCACATCGTTGGTCATGGCACTTGCATGGGCGAATGTTGAAGCTCAGGCAGTATCGTCTGTACCCAAGTTGGTGGTCAACGTGATGGTGGACCAGTTGCGCACAGATTATGTGGAGGCTTTTTCCGTATTGTTTGGAGAAAACGGTTTCAATAAATTGTTGCGTGATGGACGGGTATATGTGGATGCCAGTTATCCATTTACCAATGTAGACAGAGCGTCTGCTGTTGCCGGAGTAATGACCGGTTCTGTACCGTATGATAACGGTATTGTAGGTACAAGGTGGATGGACAGGAAAACGTTGCGACCGACCTATTGTGTTGACGATTCTTCGTGTGAGGGATGGGGCTCATCGTTGTCTTTGTCTGCGGCGTCATTGAACGTGTCTACGATAACCGACGAACTAAAGGTGGCTACAGGTGGCCGTGCTTTAGTGTATAGTATCGCACCTGAAGCTGATGCCGCCATATTAGGTGCCGGACATGCTGCTGATGCTGCATTCTGGATAGACAATGAGAGTGGACAATGGAGTGCCACTTCCTACTACGGTGATTATCCGGCGTGGGCTTTGTCCGATGAGACTGTAGATCGTTTGCCGCAACGTATTGCCGGTCTTTCATGGTCGCCCATCAGCCCGATAGTCGGTAATTTCAACTTTTTCATATCCCCGCAGGAAGCCAAGAATTTCAAACATAAATTTTCCGGCAGTGGCATGTATCGTGCTTTCAAAACAAGTGCGTGTGTGAATGCCGAAGTGAATAAACTGGTCAGACATTGTCTGGATGTTACGGAGGTGGGTTCGGATATGGTGACCGATTTCTTGACGGTGACTTATTATGCAGGCACTTATCAGCATCAGCCCGTAGTGGATTGTCCCGTTGAATTACAGGATACTTATGTACGTCTGGATATTGAATTGGCGAATCTGATAAAGATGTTGGACGAGAAAGTCGGTATGGACAACTGTCTTTTGGTACTGACATCTACCGGATATGCTGATACGGAAGTGAAGGACTTGTCAAAGTATCGCATTCCGACCGGTACGTTCAGTATTACTCGTGCATCAGCTCTGCTGAACATGTATCTCATGGCGATTTATGGGACAGGACAATATGTGGAAACAGAATTTGGTTCACAGTTGTTCCTGAATCAGAAATTGATAGAGGACAAGCAATTGAATATGGGGGATGTCCTGACCCGTTGCGAGGCATTCCTGATACAGATGTCAGGAGTGAAGGATGTATACACTTCACAACGTCTGGCACTTTCGTCGGGTATGCCGGGCATCAGTCGTTTGCGCAACAGTTTCAACCAGATGCGCTCGGGTGATATTTTTATTGAAGTGGCTCCCGGCTGGAAAGTATTGAATGAAGAAACCTATGAACAGGCTCAGGTTCGTGCTTCATATATCAATTTCCCCATTTGTTTTTTGGGCAACTATGTAAAAGCGGAGGTGATCAATACTCCTGTGACGGTAGACTGCATAGCACCCACATTAGCACG
>JAGBUF010000079.1 GCA_017630975.1 Paraprevotella sp.
CCTGTTGCAGAACAGAGATGTGTATATGGATATGTTGACCGATTCGGGTGTAAACGCCATGTCCGACAATCAGGTAGCAGCCATGTTTCAAGCGGACGATTCGTATGCCGGTTCTGAGACATGCAACCGTTTGATGAAAGTGATTAAAGAAGTGTTCGGAACGGAATTCTTCTTGCCTGCTCATCAAGGTCGTGCGTGTGAGAACATTCTGGCTGAGGCTTTTGTAAAACCCGGTGATGTGGTTCCGATGAACTATCACTTTACAACCACTAAGGCACATATCACCCGTAAGGGCGGTTCTGTAGTAGAGGTAATCAGTGAAAAGGGATTTGTGACTCAGAGTGATGAACCATTCAAGGGTAACTTCGATTTGCAGAAATTGGAAGCATTGATTCAAGAAGTAGGTCCTGAGCATGTCCCGTTTGTACGTATTGAGGCAGGTACGAACCTTATCGGTGGTCAACCATTGTCTATGGAGAACATGTTGGCAGTGGCAGACATCTGTCGTAAGTATGGCGTCCTTTCTGTACTGGATGCTTCATTGTTGCAAGACAATCTTTACTTTATTAAGACACGCGAAGAATCTTGCAAATACATGAGTATCAAGGAAATCATGCGTACCATCTGTGACAAGATGGATTTGATTTATTTCTCCAGCCGTAAGTTGGGATTCGCTCGTGGTGGTGCCATCGTTTCTAATAATGAGAAACTGATTATTCGTATGAAGGAGTTTATTCCATTGTACGAAGGTTTCTTGACTTATGGTGGTATGGAAGTGCGCTCAATGGAGGCAATGGCAGTCGGATTGTTGGAGACACTTGATGAGGACATCATCAGTCAAGGTCCAATTTTTATTGAGCATTTGGTAAAAGAGTTGGACGCATACGGCGTACCGATGATTTTGCCTGCCGGTGGTCTTGGTGCGCATATCAATGCGATGGAGTTCTTGGAAGGAATGCCGCAAAAGCAATATCCTGCAGGTTCGTTGGCTGCAGCTCTTTATATTGCAGGTGGTATCCGTGGTATGGAACGCGGAACATTGTCCGAACAGCGTGAACCGGATGGAACAGAACATTTTGCTGAGATGGAGTTGGTACGTTTGGCTTGTCCTCGTCGTGTATTTACCCTCTCACAAATTAAATATTGTGCCGACCGTGTGAAATGGTTGTACGACAACCGCGAACTGATTGGAGGTTTGCGTTGGATAGAGGAACCCAATGTGTTGCGCTTCTTCTTCGGACGTCTTGTACCTATCGGCGATTGGCAGGATAAGTTGGCTGCTAAGTTCCGTGAAGACTTCGGTGACAGTTTGTAATCCCGTAGGGAATAAAAGATAGAAAACCGCTCCGTCAGCAATGATGGAGCGGTTTTTCTGTTTGATGAGACTGGTCTTATCCGCAGTGGAAGTACTTATTTACCAGTTTGAGCATTTCTTCCTGATTGCCATTGATGTCGGCACGGAGTGTTTTGTCGCCATAAGAACGAAGGCGTTTGATGATACCGTCTATCATGGCAGGACTGAACACGTTGTGCTGTTCAAATACGTCACGTTGACGTTCCAAACAGTCGGCTGAAGCCTCACAACTGTCGGGCAGTTGTGCAAGGTCCTTCAAGCGGTCTTCATTTTCTTTTTGGTGAATATTCACGTTGACGTAAGTTTTTTCTGCAATCTCCAATGCATTCTCCAACTCAAAACCATGACGGCAAGCCACTGCCAATCCGGCAATGAGTTGATAGATGTCGGCAGAACCGTCCGGTGAGCGCATTTCCACCGTTTGCTTTTGAGTGGTGTCGTAGTTGCTCTTACTTTCCAACGGATTAGCTATTTGACACATATCGCTCTTTGCTGCCCAACCAAGTGGTACACGGACGAGAACGGAACGGTTGCGGTCGCCCCAACAGATGTTGGTAGGTGCTTCCTGATGGGGCACCAAACGGAAGTATGAGGTGGGGTTGGTGTTACCGAAAGCGGTAATCGAAGGTGCCAACTCCATCATGCCGGCAATGGCGCGACGGGCTGTAGCGGAGAGAACACCACCATCAAGCATCTGATTCTGTCCGTCCTTGACGATGCGCATGTGGATATGGAGTCCGGAACCGGCTTTGCCGGCTGTAATCTTCGGTGCGAAGGTAATATCATATCCCAGTTCGTAGGCGAGGTTGCGGATGATCCACTTTGCTATCATCAGTTGATCGGCAGCCTCTTCTGCATTTACAGGGAGGAACTCAATTTCGTTCTGCTCGTATATCATACCGTCGATAGTGAAGTTGCCCACTTCGGAGTGTCCGTATTTAATTTGTCCGCCGGCTTGTGCGATGTATGCCATACACTGTGTGCGGAACTCGTTGAATTTGGCATATGGCGCTGATTCGTGATAACCTTTTTGGTCGGTAGCCGGGAACATTTCTGTGTCCGGAGCGATAACATAATACTCCAATTCGCCCATGGCTTGAAATTGCATACCGGTCACTTCGTGGAAGGCTCGGCAGGCTTTGCGAAGGGTGTTTTCGGGTGAACTTTCAAGCGGTTCGCCGTCCTTATTGAAATAAGAACAAAGCAAGGATATTGTCGGTATTTCCGCGAATGGGTCGAGGAATGCAGTACTGAAACGTGGCAATACATAAAGGTCGCTGCTGCCGGCTTCGATAAAGGGGAAGAGGCTACTGCCGTCTACGCGCTCGCCACAAGTCAGAATGGCATCAAGATATGCCAGGTTGTTGATGACAAAATTCAAGGTCTTCAGACGACCATCGCCTGCAGGGTACATAAAGTTCACCATGCGAATATCATTCTCTTGAATATAACGGATGATATCCGCTTTCGTAAATTCCTTACATGGTTTTCCGAGATAAGCCACTAACTTATTCGGATTCATTTCCAATTCTTTGTTCATATTCTATAGTATTAAAGTTATTTGCTTTAAGGATATACAAATATAATGACTTTTGTTAGTTTGTAATATCCTATCATCAAAAAAGTTAAAATTGAAAGTCATGACGACTTTCAAGACCAGTGAGTCCTACTTTGATACCACAGCGACGAACATTATTGAAAGCGATGTCGCTACGCATGGCAAGGGATTGGGGAGTGTCTGTTTCGTTGATACATAGAAGAGCTGAGAAACCGCAAGTGTTGAGTTCGATACATTCATCAACGACACCACCGATTGCGATGACCGGAACATTCTGTCTTTTTGCCCGATGCAGTATGCCGGTAGGTGCTTTGCCCATAAGTGTTTGGCGGTCTAATTTCCCTTCACCTGTCACAACCAGGTCGCAGTCCTTCATCATGTCATCAAAGCGAATGGTATCTAAGACCATTTCTATACCGGGTTTCAGTTGAGCGTTGAGGAGTGCGACAAGTGCTGCGCCAACACCTCCGGCAGCACCGCCGCCCGGAATGGTAGAAACGTCTTTGCCATTGTAATGTTTAATGGCGTTGGCAAAATGACGTAATCCATTGTCCAACTGAACCACCATGTCATGCGATGCACCCTTTTGAGGGGCGAATACATGTGCAGCACCATGGGGTCCGAAAAGTGGATTGTCAACATCACATGCTATTGTGATTTGTGTTTGCAAGAGTTGCGGAAGTACATGTGTGTCGTCAATCTCATGGATATGTTGAAGCACCTCTCCGCCTCCAATGAGTTCGTTCCCATTGATATCCATAAATTTATATCCCAATGCACGTAATAAGCCAACAGCCGCATCGTTGGTGGCACTGCCACCGATGCATAATAAAATATTCTTGCATCCTTTGTGCAACGCATGGGCAATGAGCTGTCCTGTTCCATAAGAGTCTGTCAGCATCGGATTACGTTCTTCCGGTCGGAGAAGCGTAAGACCGCTTGCGCTCGCCATTTCTATGATGGCAGTGTCGTCTGTGGTGATACCATAATGTGCTTGAATGGGGCGGCCCAGCGGGTCGGAAACATTTGTATCAACATATTCGCCTCCGAGTGCTGAAAGCAGTGCATCCAATGTACCCTCACCACCATCGGCGATGCGCACTTTGCGGACAACACAATGAGGAAGGACGGTATGTAGTCCTTCCTCGAATGCGTCTGCTACCTCGTCTGAACTGAGTGAACCTTTGAAAGAATCAAAGGCTAATGTTATGTGATGTTTAGATGAACATGGTGATTCCATGTGGCAAAGATAGCCATTCCTAATCATTTATTGTTGCACCCATGTAAGTTTTTCCGTGTCGTAACCACGTTGTTGCAGTCGGTTGACAAGGTCAATGACGGTGTCGTAAGGTAGTTCGGGTGTACGACTCAAGATCCAAAGGTATTTGTCGGTGCTGCTACCGATGACCGCGTACTGATAGTTTTCATCGAGTTCCATGATGTAATAATCAGAATAGAACCAAAGAAAAAACGATACTTTCAGTTTTCCGGGATGGTTTATAGGGTCCGGCTGTTTGGCTTTACCGATAATCTCCTTCGCTTTCCCATCCTTAACCCCTTTGTTCACGACTTTAATTTTCCCGTCTTCACGCAATGAATACTCAGCTGTTACATGTGTCATGCCACGTTCAAAACGATGTTCGTAGCGAGCCATCTCATACCATTTACCCAGAAAACGATTCAAGTCAAATGATGCGATTGTAGAGTTGTCTATCGTTACTCCGTTTTCGCCGTTGCATGGAGTGCAACCGAATAGTGCCATAAAACCACCGATAAAGGTGA
>JAGBUF010000003.1 GCA_017630975.1 Paraprevotella sp.
CTGTTTTTTGGTATCTTTGCCACGAAATATCTATAGGGCATGAAAAAATTATATATAGAGACTTATGGTTGCCAAATGAATGTGGCAGATAGTGAGGTGGTGGCTTCAGTGATGCGAATGGCGGGTTACGAGGTGTGTGAAACGTTGGATGAGGCAGATGCAGTATTTCTGAACACTTGTTCTGTTCGTGATAATGCGGAACAAAAAATCGTCAATCGTTTGGAGTTTTTTCATGCCATGCGCCGTAAAGGTCGTCATTTGATTGTAGGTGTTTTGGGCTGTATGGCAGAACGGGTAAAAGAAGAACTGCTGGAGAAACATCATGTAGATGTGGTGGCGGGGCCCGATGCATATTTGTCCTTGCCAGATTTGATAGCCCAAGTGGAATTGGGATATAAAGCCATCAATGTGGAGTTATCAACAACAGAAACATACAAAGATGTTATTCCTGAGCGCATTTGTGGACCACACATTTCAGGGTTTGTCAGCATCATGCGCGGTTGTAATAATTTCTGCCATTATTGTATAGTTCCATATACTCGTGGACGTGAGCGTAGTCGTGACGTGCGCAGTATCTTGAATGAGGTGAAAGATCTTCGCGACAGAGGTTATAAAGAGGTTACGTTATTGGGGCAGAATGTAAATTCTTACCGTCATCAAGATGAAGAGGGAAATATCGTATCCTTCCCGGAACTTTTACGTCTTGTTGCGCATGAAGCCAAGGGGATGCGAGTACGTTTTACAACATCGCATCCTAAAGATATGAGCGATGAAACCTTGCAGGTAATTGCGGAAGAATCCAATGTGTGCCGCCATATCCATTTGCCGGTGCAGAGTGGAAGTAACAGAATCCTGAAATTGATGAATCGAAAGTATACGCGTGAGTGGTATTTGGAACGTGTTGCTGCTATTCGTCGCATCATCCCTGATTGTGGATTGTCTACAGATATATTCTGTGGTTATTGTTCCGAGACTGAGGAGGAACATCTGGAGTCGTTGTCTTTGATGCGAGAATGTGCCGATGACAGTGCTTTTATGTTCAAATATTCAGAGCGCCCCGGAACCTATGCTTCCAAACATCTTCCTGATGACATTTCTGAAGAAGTAAAGGTACGTCGTCTGAATGAGTTGATTGCATTGCAGAACGAATTGTCTGCACAATCCAATAAGAATTGTGAGGGCAAGGTGTATGAGGTATTGGTTGAGGGGGTAAGTAAGCGATCCAAGGAACAATTATTCGGTCGCACCGAACAGAATAAGGTGGTAATTTTTGATAGAGGAACGTACCGAGTAGGCGATTTTGTCAAGGTCATGATTCATGAAAGTTCATCTGCAACTTTGAAAGGAATAGTTGTTGAAGACGCTCTCACACGTTAAATGCTGTTAAAATAAGAACCAAACGCATAGTTTGATATTATTTTTGTAAGAACTGCATAATAGAATGAAAATAATGAAGAGAAAAAAGACAGGAAGTTCGTTGGGTATGCAATGGTTTACTACAGGGGTGAGTACCACCTTGGTGTTGATTCTATTGGGAGTTGTTTTGTTCTTCATGATGTTTGCCCGGCAACTTTCTAATTCCGTAAAGGAAAATCTTACAGTAACGGTCTTGATGAGCATGAAAGCAGATGAGGCTGATATCAACGATTTCAGAGCGATGTTGGATAGTGCTGCATATACCAGTCAGGTGGATTACATTACCAAGGAACAGGCTTTACAAGAACAGGTTGAAGCGATGGGAACAGATCCTTCTGATTTCTTAGGTGCGAATCCCTTTACTGCTTCTTTTGAAATGCGAATGAGTTTGGATTATGCCAATTCGGATAGTATTGCCTCCATTGCTGCAATGTTGAAAAAAAACGCGAATGTTGAGGATGTGCTGTACCAAAAGGAATTGGTAGATAAGGTGAATGAAAATCTTCGTAAGGCAGGTTATGTACTGATATTACTGGTTGTCTTGTTGTCCTTGGTGTCTTTTTCTCTGATTCGTGGCACGGTCAGGCTCAGTGTATATTCCGGGCGTTTTGTGATACGAACCATGGAATTAGTTGGAGCTGATTGGTCTTTCATCAGGAAACCTTTTATGATTCGAGGGGGAATATTAGGGTTGAGTTCCGGTATTTGTGCTGACATAGTGTTGTTGAGTGTTATAGCTTTGTTGTTGCACATGGACCCAGCTTTGTCGGAATATATTCGTCAATATATGATGGTCACAGTGGCGTTGATACTGCCATTGTTTGGTTTGTTGCTGACATTGTGTTGTACATATTTGTCGGTAAATAAATGTTTGCAAATGAAGTCAAGTGAACTGTATTAAAAATAAATGATATGGATAAAAGAAATTTTGCTTTTGGTCGAATGAATTTCATTTTACTGGCTATCGGAATGGCGATAGTAGTAATTGGATTTATTCTGATGTCAGGCAGCGGAAGTACTGAAACAGAATTCAACCCGGAAATTTTCAGCGTCCGCCGTATTAAGGTGGCTCCGGTGGTGTGCTTGTTTGGATTTCTGTTTATTGTATATGCTATTTTGCACAAGCCGGCAAAAGAAGAGAATGGTTTGGTGAAAAAAGACGAAAATAAGGAGATTGAATGATGATGAATAGTTGGGATGCGCTTTTGATGGGCTTGTTGCAAGGGTTGACGGAGTACTTACCGGTCAGCAGTAGTGGGCATCTGACCATCACCTCTCATTTTTTTGGTATTGAAGGGGAGGCTAATCTGACTTTTACCATAGCAGTGCATGTAGCAACTGTATTCAGTACATTAGTAATTTTGTGGAAAGACATTGTCTGGATTTTCAAGGGACTCTTTGATTTTAAGACACCAGGTATGAATGAATGTCAGCGATATGCATTGAACATTTTTGTGTCAATGATTCCTGTTGGTATCGTAGGAGTATTCTTCAAGGATTATGTAGAGATGATTTTCGGAAGTGGCTTACTTGTAGTTGGAATATGTTTATTGCTTACAGCTGCCTTGTTGTCTTTTTCATATTTTGCACATCCACGTCAGAAGGAAAACATTTCATTGTGTGATGCGTTGATTATCGGACTTTCACAGGCTTTGGCGGTATTGCCCGGTTTGTCCCGTTCCGGTACAACAATAGCTACAGGTTTGTTGTTGGGAAACAACAAGGAAAAATTGGCTAAATTTTCTTTCTTGATGGTTATTCCCCCTATTTTGGGAGAAGCATTGTTGGATATTGTAAAGGGTTTGACCCATGGTGTTGAGGCTGCATCAGGAGGAATCGGTTTGTTGCCTCTTGCTATAGGTTTCTTGGCTGCATTTATTTCAGGATGTTTGGCATGTAAGTGGATGATCAATATCGTGAAGAAAGGCAAGTTGATATATTTTGCCGTATATTGTGCCATAGTGGGTGTTTTGCTAATTGGCAGTAGTTTGATGTAAAGAAGTTGCTCAAAATGAATTTCAAGGAAGGTGTCATTCTGTCATTTGATAAACCGTATGGTTGGACATCATTTGCGTTGGTAGCCAAAGTACGTTATTTACTTTGTCGGAAGATAGGAGTCAAAAAGTTGAAGGTAGGACATGCCGGTACGCTTGACCCTTTGGCTACCGGTGTATTGGTAATGTGTACAGGGAAAGCGACAAAACGTATAGAAGAGTTACAGGCGCATACAAAAGAATATATTGCCACGTTAC
>JAGBUF010000012.1 GCA_017630975.1 Paraprevotella sp.
AGGAAAAACTGTATTGCAACATGCTATTTCTAAGCAAGCCGATGCAGATATTGTAATCATGGCGGCTTGTGGTGAGCGTGCTAATGAGGTGGTGGAAATATTCGTTGAATTCCCAGAATTGGAAGACCCACACACAGGACGCAAATTGATGGAACGTACCATCATTATTGCCAATACATCCAACATGCCTGTGGCTTCACGCGAGGCTTCTGTTTACACAGCAATGACCATTGCAGAATACTATCGTGCGATGGGACTCAAAGTCTTGCTCATGGCTGACTCTACTTCACGTTGGGCGCAAGCACTTCGTGAAATGTCCAACCGTATGGAGGAACTTCCGGGGCAAGACGCTTTCCCAATGGACCTTTCAGCCATCATTGGTGCATTCTATAGCCGTGCGGGATATGTACACCTCAAGAATGGCGCTACCGGTTCTATCACTTTCATTGGTACTGTGTCTCCTGCAGGGGGTAACTTGAAAGAACCTGTAACTGAAGGAACCAAGAAGGCTGCTCGTTGCTTCTATGCGCTTGAACAAAACCGTGCAGACCGCAAACGTTATCCGGCTGTCAACCCAATTGATAGTTACTCTAAATACATCGAATATCCGGAGTTTGAAGAGTATATCTCTAAGATTATCTCTCCTGATTGGACGCAAAAGGTAAATGAAATCAAAACCTTGTTGCAAAGAGGTAAGGAAGTGCAAGAACAAATCAACATCTTGGGAGACGACGGTGTACCTGTTGATTACCATGAAACATTCTGGAAGTCAGAAGTTGTGGACTTCGTTATTCTTCAACAAGATGCTTTTGATAAGATTGATGCTGTGTGTCCGCTCGCACGTCAGAAGTACATGTTAGACCTCGTGATAGATATTTGTAATCATGACTATGACTTCAATAACTTCTTAGATGTGAGCGACTATTTCAAACGCATAATCAATATCTGTAAACAAATGAACTATAGTGAGTTCCATTCGGAAAGTTTTGAAGACTATCAAACTAAACTGAATGAACTGCTGGCAGAAAAACAAATTAAAAAATAACTAATGGGAGTAGATTATGGCACAAGCATTTCAAAAAATATATACTAAAATTACTGCTATCACCAAGGCTACATGTTCCTTGAAGGCAGATGGGGTAGGTAATGACGAACTCGCAACCGTGAATGGCAAGTTGGCCCAAGTGGTGCGTATTATGGGAAATGAAGTTACGCTGCAGGTGTTTGAAGGAACTGAAGGTATTCCAACCAATGCTGAAGTAATCTTCCTTGGTAAGGCACCATCACTCAAAGTGAGTGACCAACTCGCAGGACGTTTCTTTAACGCTTTTGGTGACCCAATTGATGGAGGACCAGCTATTGAGGGTGAAGAAGTGGAAATCGGTGGACCTTCTGTTAATCCGGTTCGCCGTAAACAACCTTCTGAACTTATTGCAACGGGTATTGCTGGTATTGACTTGAACAACACCCTGGTATCAGGACAAAAGATTCCGTTCTTTGCTGACCCCGACCAACCTTACAACCAAGTAATGGCCAATGTGGCACTCCGTGCTAAGGCTGACAAAATTATTCTTGGGGGTATGGGACTTACCAATGACGACTACCTCTATTTTAAGAATGTGTTTAACAATGCAGGAGTGCTCGACCGTATCGTGTCTTTCGTAAATACTACTGAAAATCCGCCGGTAGAGCGTCTTCTTATCCCGGATATGGCACTTACTGCAGCAGAATATTTTGCAGTAGAGAAAAACCAAAAAGTACTTGTTTTGCTCACAGACATGACCTCTTATGCCGATGCCTTGGCGATTGTGTCTAACCGTATGGACCAGATTCCATCAAAAGACTCTATGCCAGGTTCACTCTATTCAGATTTGGCTAAGATTTATGAAAAGGCAGTGCAGTTCCCGGCAGGAGGTTCAATCACTATCATCGCTGTGACCACCCTCTCCGGAGGTGACATCACCCACGCTATTCCTGATAACACGGGTTATATCACAGAAGGTCAGCTCTTCCTCCGTCGTGACTCTGACGTGGGTAAAGTGATCGTTGACCCATTCCGTTCATTGTCTCGTCTGAAGCAATTAGTGGCAGGAAAGAAGACACGCGAAGACCACGCACAAGTGATGAATGCTGCTGTGCGCCTCTATGCCGATGCTTCCAATGCAAAGACCAAGTTGGAAAATGGTTTTGACCTCACCAACTATGACGAACGTGCGCTAGAATTTGCAAAAGACTACTCTAAGCAGTTGCTTGCTATCGACGTGAATATTGACACTACTCAAATGCTTGATGTGGCATGGTCGCTCTTTGCAGAACACTTCAAGCCGGAAGAAGTCAATATTAAGCAAGAATTGGTTGAGAAGTATTGGCAAAACAAGGCTTAGAAGGCGGAATTAATGTATTGGGTAATTCTGATAATGGCAGGATTGTTTGAGGCAGGCTTTACTTTCTGTCTTGGCATGATGAATCAGACGAGCGGAACACCGGCGTGGTGGGGATGGCTCGGTGGATTTATCCTTGCGTTAGCCATCAGCATGATAGGAATGACCATCGCAAGTCACCATCTGCCCATTGGCACTGTCTATCCGGTCTGGACGGGAATCGGGGCTGTGGGAGCCGTTCTGTTAGGAATATTTTTCTTTCATGAACCAGCTACTTTCGGACGTCTCTTTTTCATAGTGACTTTGATAGCAAGCATTATCGGACTCAAATTAGTAAGTTGATTACAAAGTACTTGAATATATGGCAATAGCATTTCAATATAACAAAACATCGCTTCAGAATCTAGAGAAGAATCTGAAGATGCGTGTGCGTGCTTTACCTACCATCAAGAGCAAAGAGAGTGCACTTCGACTCGAAGTGAAGCGTTCTAAAGATGAGATTAAGCAGTTGAATGAAGAGGTGGAACGTCGCTTGAATGCTTACGATCAAATGCTCTCTCTTTGGGGTGAATTTGACACATCTTTGCTCCAAGTGAAAGATGTGAAGATGTCGGTAAAGAAGATCGCCGGTGTGCGTGTTCCGGTCCTTGACGAGGTGGAATATGAAACCAAGCCTTTCAGTCTCTTCACTTCACCCAAGTGGTATGCCGATGGCTTCACCCAGCTCAAAGAACTCGCACAAGTGGGCATTGAAGCCGAATTTAGTGCAGAGAAATTACGCCTCTTGGAGTATGCGCGCAAGAAAACCACCCAGAAGGTAAACCTCTTTGAGAAGGTACAAATACCGGGTTATGAAGACGCCATCCGTAAGATTAAGCGTTTTATGGAAGATGAAGAAAACCTCTCCAAGTCTTCACAGAAAATAGTTAAAGCCAAACGTGAGCGTGAGGTGAATGTGGAATCATAAGTGAATAGAACATGATAGAAAAAATGCATAAAT
>JAGBUF010000013.1 GCA_017630975.1 Paraprevotella sp.
CAAAGGAGGTAAGTATCATAGAAGCCCTATCCTTTTTTTCAACAATAGGTTGAGCTATTTATATAGCAAAAATTCTAGAAAAAGAAGTCCAAGATAAAAGAGTCGAGAAAGATTTATACCTAAAAAAAATAGAACAGATTGAAGAACTACTATCTGCTATTGAAGATGCAATTGACGAGGAGCAGCCTTCTTACTATAGAGTTGTTTCATTATATTCAAAATGCAATATTAAACGTCATAAACTTATATCCAATCTAAAAAGCCAAAACTCCCAATTTAAGAACATCGATATTTCCGCCCAAGAAGAAACGATGTCACTAAGGTTTAGGCTTCTTAAACCGCTATTAACGGAAACGTCCATAAAACAAAAGGGAAAAGCCGATGTTGTTATTAACAAATCAAAAGTCAAATATTCGGAAGCAAGAAAAGTAGAGATATCAAAAGAAATCAATATTCTACATGATGATTTCTTTATGATCAAATTAGCAATTAACAACTTTTGATAACTTTGCAAATAGAAGATAAGATGGTATACTTTTAGATTACTATCTACATTACAATTCAATTGTTGATACATTTGATTCCTCAAAAAATGTGGGACATGTCTCACTTTTTTAAATTAGCCCTGCGACTAAAAACTAATCAAACGCGCAAATTTGCATCAACCTATCATAAAATAAATAAAAGGTATTATCTTTGCATATTATATGATATATTGAGGTTATGACAAAGAGTACGATGGGAACTAAATTACCCCGAAAATTAGAGCAGAAAATGCAAGTCGTTGGCGAGCAAATAAAGCTTGCCCGCTTGCGTCGTAATCTAAGCGTTGCGCAGGTGGCGGATCGTGCGACTTGTTCGCCTCTTACGGTGTCACGCATAGAGAAAGGTGTGCCAACCGTTGCGATTGGCATCTATCTGCGTGTGTTGTATGCCTTGCAACTTGATGATGATATTCTCTCTTTGGCAAAGGATGACGAACTCGGCAGAGCGTTGCAAGATATGAATTTGCCGCCTCGTAAACGGGCATCGAAGAAATAAAAGACTTTGAATAATCCGTAATGCTCATGAAAGCACTAAGAAAGCACTATGTTGGCATCAAGTTAGCACCCAGTTAATAGCATGAAATTTGACGGAATTAGGGATTCCGAACTGAGATGGAGCAAAAATTTAGTGTATCTATTTCTGTTTCAAATAATTTCACTACTTTGGCTTCTTCGAAGGTAGGTGAGAATAATTATTAATCAAGACTATATATGAATAAGAAACTATTTTTAAGTGTTATTTGTCTCGCCTTTATGGCAATGACTTTCACGATGTGCAAGAAGCAGTCGGCTTCGGTGCCTTCAAATCCTGAGGAGGCTTTGGCTGAACTGATTGCGGGCAATGATCGTTATATGAATGAGAGATGCATCAATCCGCACAGAGATATGGAAAGAATGCAGGAGACGGCTCCTCACCAAGCTCCTTTTGCGGCTGTGGTGGGTTGTTCGGATTCTCGTGTACCCGTGGAATTGCTATTCGATCAGGGCATCGGGGATATTTTCGTTATCCGTACTGCTGGGAATAATGTGAATAGCGAGATGGTGATGGGTAGTGTGGATTATGCTATCGAGCATCTGGGCGTGAAGGTTCTGCTTGTGCTCGGACATGGTTCATGCGGTGGCGTTACAGGTGCTATTTCAGAAGGCGGACATAAGCATGGAAATATAGGTCATCTGCTTGAGACTATTCGTGAGGATGTGAGTGATTTTGTGGGTAAGATTGATAGTCTTGATGAGGCAATCCTTCATCATACGCGTGTACAGGTGGAGAGGATTATGGGTTATAAGCATGTGACTGAGAAGGTAGAAAAGGGCGAGTTGATTATTAAGGGGGCTTATTATGATGTTGAGAGTGGTAAGGTTAGAATGATGGAGTAGAATCGAACTAACGGTAGCTTCTATCTGTTCGATGTTGAACAAATTGGCGAAGTCGTTATAACCTCTGTCAAAGATATAGTAAGCACTTTTCTCGTATGGTATTCGGGCATTGCCATAATAACGTGCGCAGATACTGTTGTGATATAAAAGGATGCAGATACCTGCGCTTCAACATTATAGAGCAAAAAACTTTGATTACACCTTTTAGTTTACGGGACCCACTCAAACACTTCAATACAAAGATTGCGTATCAAAAAATACTTCGTTACAATTTAAATACCAATCATTTCAAAAAACTATTTCGTTTTTAGCGAATACTTATGATTGTATATAATATTTAACTACCTTTGTAAATTGTTATTGTTTAATGAAAAAACAAAAACTTTAAACATATGAAAAAACTACTACTATCTTTACTCATGACGTGCTTATTCATGAATATGCACGCACAAGTCGTTACAACATCCAGCAACTCAATGAAAGCAGGAAGTTGGTTGTCAACCGTCCCATACAACATTTCTGACGAAGGAACAAAACATGAATTTATGTTCGGTATGGGTGGATGGAGTTGGGATTTCTTCGGTTACCAACAACGCAACCATTGCGGAGTAGAGAATTTAGACATTGCCCGCATCGGATTTACCGGAAGATTTGACAATGCCTACGATGCTCTTACTGATGCACAAAAGGCTGCGATTGACACAGAAATCAACAACACTCTTCCTACGGGCATTCATAAAGTATTCTTGCTTTGCGGAATCGGTAATGTTGGAGACCAAGCCGGTGATGTCGGTAGCAAACCTACCTGGAGCGACGCACAACGTAATAATTATGTAGATGACATCGTTAGAGCTGCAGAATACGTTGAAAGCAAAGGATATGAGATTTTCGCTGTTGCTCCTTTCAACGAGCCGGATTTTGAAGTCACATACACAGGTAATGCTTCCAATTTCAATGCCGTGGCTGCTATCATGCAAACCAAACCGATTCTTGCAGGAAAGGTGTTTGGTCCCAGCACCCTTAACAGTACAGAAGCTAAGAATTGGTATCCTACCGTAAAAAACAATATCAACTATGCCAATACACACCAACTTGCAGGAACTAAATTCACTGACTATACCGATTTCTGGAATACTGCCAAGAATGATGGGAAAGCACCGATGGCCGATGAGATGCACAATGTAATGGAGGCCATGATATGTATCAACTACGGTGGTGTTGCCGGTACATGGTGGGGATGGGATGGTATCACCCGCGGTGAATTCATCCGCATGACCAAAGGAGGTGTGCAATTAGCCTACAAGGAGTTCCCCAACAATTGGATGACCGCTTCTGTCAATAAATATAAGACAGGCAACCGCGTTGAAGCTTTTATCGGAACATCAGAACGCCAAGCGGTGAAACAAACCATCACATTCCGCTCAAAAGATCGCTTAGCCTACTATGATGGTAATGGTCCTGCATACGAATATAGCCAAGACGTTCCCGGTGGAGCATCCGGCAGTTATCAAAGCGGACAAACCAATGCAGAGCGTTTGATCAATATCAGCACCGGAGAAGACGTACCTATTGAACATATTCATGGTAAATACAAAATCGTGAACAAGGCCACCGGCAAGGTGCTGACAATAGAAGGTGGAAATCCTGTTCGTACCAATGTCTACCAATGGCAAGATGGTGGTATGGCCAACCAAACTTGGGACGTTTACCCTGTAGATAGCACTAAAATGGGTGACTTTAGTTATGTAGCTATCCGTAATGCCAACACATCATCAATACAATTATATTTGGATGCGCAAGCATGGGTCATGGACAATGGCGCCAATGTCAGCGTATGGAGCGATACCGATGCTGCAGATTGTCTTGAAAACGCATGGCAACGTTGGCACTTGCGTTATGTCAAGGATGGTTATTATAACATCATCAACCACAATACCGGACTTTTCCTTGATGTGAACAACGGTAATACTGCCAATGGAACCAATGTGATGCAATGGGAAAGCAACGGCGGTGATAACCAATTATGGAAATTCGTACCTGCCGACCACGCAATAGATGCCACTGCACCTGCCATGCCTACCGGTCTCACAGCAACGCCACAGTCCGGCGGTGTCAAACTGACATGGAACGCCAACACTGATAGCGACCTTTACAGATATATGATTTACCGCTACAACGATGCGATTGGCATTTGGGAATGTATCGGTCGTAAAGTACAAGGAACAGCTTTCATTGACAATAGTTGCAGCAAATGGAAAACACTTCGCTACCGCATCAAAGCGCTTGATAAGTCATACAACCTCAGTGCCGCTTCTGCCGAAGTAAGTTCTGCAGCTTCAACTACCCCTTCGCTTGTTGCACAATGGAGCGGTATGTCCGTAAAGGATTCCGGACCGAACAAGATGCACCTCGCATATTTCGGTACGACATTTACTACAGACAGCGAACACGCATCCATCAGTTTTGACGGCACAGACGACTATGTAAAACTCCCCTACCACGCCGGTGACATGAATACAATGACATTTACGGCATGGGTGAAAGGCAGTAACACCAGCTCCGGTCAACGTATCTTTGACTTTGGAAATGGTGAGGATGAATATCTTTACCTCACTCGGACCAACGGTAGTGCTATGCGTTTTGAAATCAAGAAAGATGGCGTGACACAGGGATTGAATGCCACCACCACACTTGGCACCGGCACATGGAAACACGTTGCCGTTACCATCGGAACGGATAAGGTGAAGATTTATATCAACGGTGCAGAGAATGCCTCAGCCACCAACATTAGCCTGCGCCCTTCAGACATCGCACCTACCATCTGTATGCTCGGTCGTTCACAATCGGACGGTGGCTCAAGATTCAAGGGACTGATGAGCGACATTCGTTTGTATAATTATGAGTTGACCGGTAGCGAGATTCAAGCATTGGCTAATATCACATCTAACACAGGCGGATATGATGTTACCGCCGAGCGCATCCCGAACATTGCGGACAATGTCAACAATTGGACCTGGACCGGAAAATGGGCGACTTGGAGCAGTACTACCGAAGACGCAAACAATTTAACCTCACCATACGTAAGAACTACTGGAGCAGGAACCAGTACACTTACAAAAGCATTAACCTATATGCCGGAAGGTACTTACAAATTAGATGCCAACTGTTATGCTTATTATAGTTCTATTATATCAAGAAATAACCAACAACTATTCCTAAACACCAAAACCTTAACCCTTAATTCGGCAAGAAACCGTACAGCGACACTTCGTACTTTAACGGCAGACGTTACATCCAACAACACATTGGAATTCGGTATTAGAACCACTTCTTCATCATCTGCCACAAATATCGCCATGGACAATGTCAAACTGATTTACCAAGGTTCAAGCGCAGAATATATTGAAGGTATAGAACTCATCACATACAATAGAACCGCAAATGCAGAAGAGTTGGTCAACAAAAGAATGAACGCCGGTATAAGAAACGCTTTACGCACGGCACTCAACAACATCAGCACTCCGCTCAACGACTACACTGCGAAAATCGCAAGCGGAACAGCCACTCCTGACGACGTTGAACCATGGATAGCTGCCATGGACGCTTTATCAACAACAGCAGCAGAAAGTTCTATTGCTCAGTATGCTAAATTAGAGGCACAAATAAAAGCGGCACGAGAGAAAGCTGCAGCACACCCGCAACAAAACGGCAATGCTACTTTCAATCAAGAATTAGGAGTTATAGAAAGCAAATACAATAATGGAGAATATGCAGACAACGAGATTGACGCAGTAATAATCGAAGTCATCGGTATTACGAACCGCTATGTCATGGCAGACGCCGTAGCCAACGCCAGCGCATCCAACCCGATAGATGTTTCAGACCTCATCGTGAATTGTCCAAGATTTGACAACGATCAATGGACTCCTCATTGGACAGCTTCACCCGCTCCAGGTGTTGCCTATAATTGCATTGAGTTCTTCAACTGCAACTTTAATGTTTACCAAATCATTTACGGTCTTCCTGCCGGAACTTACCGTTTGCAAACAAGAGCATACTATCGTTATGGTAGCCAAGCCAACAACTACACTGCCCATAACAACGGAACATTGCAACGTAATGCCAAGTTGTACATCAGTGATAGCAAGAGTACGCAAACAACTGACATTTTAGCCATTTCAGACGACCCGACTGAAAATCCGAAATACGGAGGTTGGTCGGCAGAGACATACAATGGTTACAAAGTTCCGGACAACATGCAAGCCGGTAGCGACGCTATTGAAGTAGAAAATCAATATGTCCCTCAAAACGGTTGCGGAACGGTTGATATTGTCTCCGAAGGTGGTGACATTACCATTGGCGCCAGAAAGGATGTAACAGTAGATGCCGATTGGACTTTCTTCGGCGACTTCACCCTTTACTATTTGGGTACACCTGAGCTGGTATTGGACGAGACGTCTGCCGATGCTCCTACTATCAACAACACATTTGACAAGGTGACATTGAAACGTACCATCAAGCCCAATACATGGAGTACATTCGTTGCACCATTCGACATTCCTGCATCATCGCTTAGCGGCTGGGAAGTAAAAGAGTTGGTACGTTCAGAAATGAAAGGCAACACCATCAGCTTGATCTTTGGCAATGCTCAAGACGGCATCAAGAGCGGTGTTCCTTATATGGTACGTAACACAGGTTTAGCCACTCCATTGACAGAGATTGTCATGACCGACGCCTCAGTCAACACCACTTTCAATCACAAAGAGACCGACCACGTCATCTTCACCGGTGTATACCATAATGGCTATGTTCCTGAAGGCGCCTACTTCATCAGTGGTAACAAGTTCTACCGCGCTGCAGACGGAACCAATACCATGAAAGGATATCGCGCTTACTTCACGCCAAAGCCGGCTGTTGCCAACATCAATGGTATGACTTTCACGTGGGAAGAGGATGTGACCGACATAGAATCCACCATCAGCACTGCAGAAATCATCGGTATCTATAATGCGAACGGTGTGCGCTTGCATCAAATGCAACGTGGTGTGAACCTCTTGCAAATGAGCGACGGTACGACAAGAAAAGTAGTGGTGAAATAACAAGTATCCACATCAACAAAAAAAGCAGGAAAGACATTAA
>JAGBUF010000080.1 GCA_017630975.1 Paraprevotella sp.
GGGAAAATCAAGGCATAATTCAACCCCACTCCCAAAGCAAACAAACCAAATGAAAGCAACACTAAAGCAACACCATAACGACGCTCACGGGCATAAAGAGCAGGAGATACAAAACCATAAATCCAATACACTATAAAGGGCAAGGCGATGGTCAACCCTGCAAACATGGACACCTGAAGGTGAGTCATAAATTGCGCCGTCAACTCAGTGTTTATAAACGCTACATGCACACTCTCCCGACACAACACACTCCAACCTGTGATTCGCGCCAGATAACACAAACCACGATAAAGGAAAAAGTCCGGTTGTGATGGTGCAAAGAGTAACTCAAAAAGTGGTTCCTTGAAGCAGAACGCCACCACGGTCGCTATACCCCATAGACATAACGACTTGACCAACACAACACGCAACTCATCCAAATGTGCCCAAAAGGAAAGATCCTTAGCCATCTTATTTTGATTGCTCGTCTTTCTTCTCTCCTTCTGAGGATTCGTCCTTACCATTCATACCATCTTTGAAGGAACGAACTCCCTTACCTAAACCACGCATAAGTTCAGGAATCTTCTTACCTCCAAAAATCAACAAAATAACAAGAACGATCAGTATAATTTCCCAAGTGCCTAACATAATGAATCTGTATTGTATAATATATTTATGATTGTTTTAACTCTTCCACTAAAGCATTGATGCGCTGCATTTCTTCCGGAATCTGGATACGCTGCGGACAATGGGGCAAGCAATGATTACACCCAATGCAATGGTCTGCCTGGCGCATACGCTCCACCTTCTTGTCATATCCGATAAGCCATCTTCTACGCGCTTTTTTATATGCCGTATCTGCATGGTCACCCTCGGGCAACACGCCTTCTGCTACGCTGTTATTGTAATAGCCAAACACGGCCGGAATATTGATGCCATACGGACAAGGCATACAATAGTTGCACGCCGTACAGGGTATAGCTTTCAAATCGCAAATAGCATCGGCCAACTGCATAAGCATCGCGTCTTCTTCGGGTGAAATTGGACGTAAGGGCGAGAATGTACGACAATTCTCCTGCAAATGCTCCATATAGGTCATCCCGCTCAACACAGTCAGTATCTTCTCAGGTGTACCGGCATATCGCAGTGCCCACTCTGCCGGAGTGGCATGAATATCAGCTCGCTTCATCTCACGTAGTATATGCGCAGGCTGTTTGGCTAATCTACCTCCCAATAAAGGCTCCATAATCACCACCGGAATACCGCGCTTCTCTAATTCTGCATAGAGATAAGACGCATTGGTATTGCTGGATCTTTGCACCTTGGCATGATTCCAGTCCAAGTAATTGAGCTGTATCTGAACAAAATCCCAATGATATTTGCCCTCATCATGCCAACGAAGCAACATATCAAAGATGCTTATATCGCCATGGTAAGAAAAACCAAGATTACGTATGCGACCCACCTGCTTTTGCGCCACCAACCAGTCTAATATACCATTGTCCATATAACGCGCATTGAAAGTCTGAAGAGGGTCTTTCCCTGCTGACTTGCCCCCAATGCTATGCAGCAAAAGATAATCCACATAATCTGTTTGCAGATATTGAAGGGAGCGCTCAAACATGGCTATTGACTCTTCACGTGCCCATGCAGTGGGTGAGAAATTACTCATCTTTGTCGCCACGAAATAACTACTTCGTGGATGACGTGCCAACGCAATACCGGTAGCTTGCTCTGACAATCCCTGACAATACACAGGCGAAGTGTCAAAATAATTCACTCCATGAGCAAGAGCATAGTCCACTAATTCGTTAATCCGCTCTTGATCCAACTCAAAGGGTTCTCCCTCCACAACTTCCTTCTCCGGCAAACGCATCATACCATAGCCTAACAAAGACACTTTATCTCCGCTATTGGGATTAACACGAAGAGTCATGTCTTTAGGATCGCTCTCTTCCTGAATTACAGAGAGAGATTCATTCTTAGTTTTACAAGCAGTGAGCAATAAGGATGAGCCGGCCACTGCAGCGGTTGTATGTTTGATAAATTCTCTTCTATTCATAATCAGTCTTTGTGATGCGTGGTATATCCTTCTACATAAATAGCACTGAATGGTCGCGCAGGACATAGGTATTCACATTGTCCACATCCTATACAGCGTTCTGCATCGATGGCGGGCACTTGCACGGTACGACCATCGGGCGTGGTATAATCTACCATCACGATGGCTTCTGCCTGGCAATGACGTGCACAAGCGCCACAGGAATCGCCATTTGCCACAGGAATACAGTTTTCAGCCACCCACACAGCCCTTCCTACACGAATGGCAGTCTTATCTTCCGGAGTAATAGGACGTATAGCTGATGTGGGACACACCTGTGAACAACGATTACATTCCGGTCGGCAAAAGCCTCGCTCAAACGACATCTCGGGTTGCATCAGACGAAGCGGGTCAGACGAAGGTCGCAACACATTGTTTGGACACGCACTCACACAGAGTTGACACGCCGTACAATGTTGCTGCACATTGCGCACTGACAGCCCACCCGGAGGCATGATGGGGGTAGAACGACGGGGTGCTTTCTTGTTTTCTATCTCAGCCAGTCCACCATCCACCTTGATCTTTGCTTGTGCCATAGCAGCACTTCCCACAGCAAATAAAGCACCGGTAATCATAGCGCGACGTTCAGGAGAAACAGGCTCATCAGTTACGCTTAACTCAGCTTTTTTAGAGCTACAAACAATCGGTTTGTAGTGCAAAGCATCTCTCTTGCATTTGGTCAAACAATCACCGCATGCCACACAACGTGCATAATCAATCTTTCCATTCTTCGCATCGATAGCAGCAGCCTTACAGTTCTTCTCACACAAGCCACATTTATTACACTTATCTTCATCCACCTGCACACGCAACAATGAGAAGCGAGCAAAGAAAGAGAGCATTGTACCCACAGGACACACAGTGTTACAATAGGTTCTACCATGACGCCATGCCAACACTGCCAACACTAATAGCGTGAGCAGAGCCACAATAAGCGTAGTCACACTACGCAACCAAAGTTCTGCCTCCGGAATAAGATACCACTCAAAATGTGTATCTACAAGCGCCAAAGCATTATTAAGCAAATCGTAGAGCGGTCGGAAAAGTGAATTCACAATACGGCCGTAGGCTGAATAAGGCGCCAAGAGAGTGGTCACTGGAGCAAAGCCAACTACAAGACACACTACGAACAGCGCCAACACGCCATAGCGCAACCAA
>JAGBUF010000014.1 GCA_017630975.1 Paraprevotella sp.
GATCGGCAAAAAGCAATGCATTTACGCCCTTGTTTTGGTATTCAGGGATGACACCAATCAACAGTAAGTCAATGATGTCGGAATGCTTGAAGAATAGGGCTTTAGCCAGGTGGATCCAACCGAAGGGGAATAGTTTTCCTTTGGCTTTCTGCAAAGCCCTGGATAGAGATGGCATGCCGATTCCCATGGCGATGATGTTGTCGTGCTCATCTTCCACTACGGAAACGAAACGTAAGTCTAAGAGTGGAAGGTATGAATTTACATATTGTTCAATCTGTCGTTCATTGAGTTCAGAGAAACCGTATAACGGTGCGTAAGCCTTATTTACCACGTTGAAAATTTTTCTTCCATAGTCGCCTTTACGTATTTCGCTCATGTTCTTGAATTTACGAATACGAAGGTTGTAGCGTTTGGCACTCATTTCTGCAACGCGGAAATACTTCTCTATCTTGCTGTTGCCTTTTTCAGGAACGATAATTTGGCGTTGTATCCAGTCCACTTCCTTTTCAAAGCCCAACTGTTCCAAGTGTTTTGGATAATAGGGGTAGTTGTATATAGTGGACATGGTGCTTAATTGGTCGAATCCTTCTGTGAGCATTCCTTCCGGGTCCATATCTGTAAAGCCTAAAGGTCCTACTATCTTGTTGGCGCCGCGCTTGATGCCCCAATCCTCTACGGCTTTAAGTAGTGCACGACTCACTTCTATATCGTCTATAAAATCAATCCATCCGAACCGCACGTTTTGGGTATTCCAAGTTTTGTTGGCCTTATTATTAATGATGGCTGCAACTCTACCTACGATAGTACCGTTTTTGTATGCGAGGAAATAAGTGGCATCGCAGAATTCAAAGGCGGCATTCTTTTTGGTGTCGAAGGTGTCGAGCGTGTCCTCCAGGAAGTCGGGAACGGCATAATCACAATCCTTGTACAATTCATAATTGAAGCGGATAAAAGCCTTCAAGTCTTTGCGTGAAGAAACTTCTTTTATAATGATGTTTTCCATATTACGGATGTTGATTGAATGAAACATACAAAGATAATTATTTTTCGGTATCTCTCCTTGTTTTTGGGTGTCGTTTTTACATCGTAAAGGTGTATTTGGTGAAAGATTTTTTGAAAAAATTGTGATTAAATCCTATTATTTATACTTTTGTGTCATCAGTATTTTCTAATTAAATGTAATCCAATTATGAAACTAAAAAGTTTGACATGTTTACTTGCGGTGTTACCTCTGCTTACTGTAAGTGCGCAGGACGTTGAAAACCGGAAAGATAATAAATCCCATCCAAATTTGTTTGTAGGTCTTCATGGAGGAGCGCAGACGACATTCACAAATTATCATCAAGGGGATTTGATTACTCCCGTGGTGGGTGTTTCATTCGGAGGGTATTTCTCACCGGTGTTGGGCGCTCGTCTTCATGTGAGTGGTTGGCAGGATAAAGGAGGAATAAAAGAAATGGGTTGTACATATAATTATAATTATACAGCCGGAAATGTGGATTTGTTGTTGAATTTGACAAATATCTTCTCCAAGCATGAGGATCGTTTTTTTAATGTGATTTTATTGGGAGGTGTGGGATTGAACTATGCTTGGAATAATGATGATTTCCACGCATTAACATCCCAGTTAAAGGGCCGATATTCATCCGGATGGGAGAATCATCAGTTGTCTCATGCTTATCGCGGAGGTATTATGTTTGATTTTAATATTGCCAAAAAATGGGGCGTGAATCTGGAGGTAGGGGCTAATAGCCATTCAGATCTTTACAATTCCAAGATCAGCAATAAAAGCGATTGGTCAGCCTATGCAACCGTTGGTGTAGTGGCGAAATTCGGTCATAAGAAAAAGTCTGCTCCTGTGGTTTCAGTAGAAGTGGAACCTAAGGAGGAATGGACAACAAGAATAGACACAATATGGTATGATGAAGTGAGCTACAAAGAAGTTGTCGAATCAGTAACATACACGGATAATGTATTTTATGAAATCAAAAAGAGTGAACCGGTTCCGGCGTCATTGGTGGATGCAGTCGTTGCTTTCGTAAAAGCAAATAAAAACTGTAAGGTGTCTATTGTAGGTTATTCAGACAAAGAAACCGGAACACGTAAGTTTAATATGAAGTTGTCACAGGAACGCGCTCAGAATGTTGAAGCAGCGCTGTTGGCTGCCGGTGTAGATAAGGCTTGTATCAGTACCGAGTGGAAGGGTGATACAGTGCAACCGTTTGCAGAAAATGACAAGAATCGTGCTGTGGTTGTTAAGACAACCGGCGAGGGGGTGAAGAAAGAGCCAGTGACCATTAAGAAATTCCGTACGGAAGAGGTGAGATATAGAGTCAGATAATCGGAAATAATATTTATAAAAAGACCGGTCGGTTCCCTTGTGGAGTCGGCCGGTCTTCTTATGGTGCGTGGATTATGCTTTTCTGCATAGAATCAAAACGTGCTTTTCATCAGTGGTTGTTGTAGCGAAGAGGTAGTATTCCCCTCCTTCTTTCAATTTGAGCCGTTTCCGTAAATCTGCTACGGTGCTTGGGAAATTGCGGATGGTAAGATTGGCTTGTTTTACTTTGCTCTGCAAGTTCTTCAAGTCCTGTTTCCCGAATCCGTACTCCGATACGATTGAGAAAGTGCGGTCAGGGAAATTGTCGACCTTTTCGTCGGAAGTGTATAAATGCGAATGAGGATGTAGTTTCTTTAATCCGTAACGGGTGGCCAATGTTTTGAAACCGCCGCATTTCATGATGGAAGCGTTGGGCTCGTATAAGAAATGTCCCAATTGATTCGCAATATGGCAATCGGTTGCGTCTTCTTCAGCTCGGGTGAAAGTGAAATCGGTAGTGAGCGTGTCAATATTGACGCAATGAAAAGTAATTTCTTCAGGAGATTTTCTGTTGATAACCAACAACAGTTCCTTGCACTCATTTTGGACACTGACAGCGTGTACTTCTGCGATGTTCTTTAATGAACGTATAGCCTTTTGTATGTCCAACATAGGGGAAAGTTTTATCAAACAATGTTCTGCCTTGTCCTGCAGGTGCTGTTGCAGTTCTATTAAGTTAGGCTCGCAGTCTTCAATCGCTATGGTCTTTTGTCCTTGTTGGTCGCGTCGTGCAGGGTCAATGTAACAACAAATAGCATTGGGCCATGATGCAGGATGGGCAGAGGAGTCTATATTCAGAATTTCCGCGTGCGACAATCCAAGTAGATTGAAATTGTGTTTCGCAATTTGGCACAAATGTTCTTGGCGTTCCATATATACGGCGTGCTTGAACAATGGTGTTATAAAACTGAAATCAATGCCGAATCCACCGGTCAAATCCATGAATATCCCATCTCCATCCGATGCGTTTTCAGTTAGGATTCTTTTAACTACATTCTGTTTGTAGATAGCGGTCTTCTCTGACGAGCATTGTTCCATAGAGATGCGGGGTGGGTATATGATGCCGGTATGTTTGGTCCACGATGGCAGTTTCTTGGCGGCAGTCTGGTATCCTTCAATTTGTTGTAAAGCAGAATGAAGGTCAACACCGCTTTTTGCGGACTGCAATGCCAACTTTTTCACATCTTCATGGATGTGGGCAAGGATGTAGTCTTGTGTTTCTTTATTCAATGTTCCCATCTTACCTGATTGCTTTGTAATGTGCTTTGGCTTCCGCTCTCGTAATAAAGTTGAAATGCCACC
>JAGBUF010000081.1 GCA_017630975.1 Paraprevotella sp.
TTGCCGCGAATCTACAGGACTGTTACTACCCCATCAATGACGTATATGCCATCGTTCACGGCTATCACTTTGCTGTTACTGCCATCGATCGTTTTGGCAATGAGAGTACAGCCACACCATTGGTTGTTACAGAAGGGGAACAGACAATGGCTGCACCATACTTTTTAAAACATGACTCACAATACTTATATTTACCGGAACAAGAGCATCCTTATGTAGCATTTACTGACATTTTCGGACGAATTATCTCCGTTGTTCCGTATCGTGAAAAAATCAGTATCAAAAAACTGCCAAAAGGACTATATCAAGTAAGGACATTAGGGGAAAAAGGACGTACATTCAAGATAGGTTCTTTTATCAAATAGGATTACTTCGCTATCACCAAATTTACCCCTCCCAATTCGGCTGCCACTTCCGAATAAGAAGAACCGTAACTGCCTATAATATAAGATGTTTTACTCAAGGCAAACAAGTCCACCATGCCACCAATCATCCCCTCCAATGAATTACGATTGAGCACTGTTGGATGGGTCAGTATACGATGCCCGAAACGCTGTTGCATCACCTCCTTTACCTCCTGTTCATCGGTTGCCAAATAGAAATTCACCTCACCATCAAGTTCTATTGCTTGCTGCATTTGGGTAATAAAACGTTCTAAAGTGGAATTTGTCTTTGCCAACGTATGGTCTGTTCCTCTTACATGCACACCTACGGTTTTAGAGGTAAAACCAGCCGTTACTTTATCCAATTCATTCTGCACCGTTCGGGAAGGTTTGAAAATAGTACCCAAAGCATCATAATCGCACATGATATAGCACGAATGTAACAACAGATTCTTCTTAAAGTGCAATAGGGGGAATATATCTCCTTTCTTGTTCCTGTCAAAGTCGTAAATTACCTGATTGTAATATAGTTTTTGCATGAAATAAGGTATCTTGAAATGCTTCCGCATCTTCACCTTATGCATCAAACTCTTGTTCTCCACCAAACGGACTCCCTTTAGTCCGATTTCTTCGAATAAATCATAAAAATGAGCACTGCAATCCCATGTATGATTCCAGTAAATCACGACTTCGGCTTCAAACTTCCGTGCGATACGAATGGCTGATGCGATGGCACGCATCCGATTACACAACCCGGCATGAGGAATAACTGCAACTCTTTTCATCACAATTCATCTATCTTCAGGATTCTTCAATAATGCAAATGTAACATATTCCTTTCGCATGAACAAATCATCACCTCACTTCCAACGATGCCCGAAAATGAGTTGTGGGAGTTATCGGAGTGAGAGGAAGATAACCGCGTATCATTTTGCCACTATCCAAAACAAGAGGATTCTCCTTCATTCTTTGCGTGTGACTCCTCCACAATTCTTCACTGTCCTTGAAGAAATCTATCATGAACTCACCCTCTGCCTCGGGAGGTAACAACCTCGCCAACTGTACTGCCACCCATCCCATGGTGCGCCGAAAATTCATCTCCACACAAGGATGTAGGCAATCATTCAAACCATTCTCGGCCCTACATATCATCATGTCGATTCCTATATACCCCTTATATTCCATTCCATATCGCTCTGCCAATATGTCCTCATAGTAATTTATCAAGTCCTTTACCAATTTTTCGGGTATATATTGCACCAACCATTTCATATTCTTTTCTTCCGATGCCACTCGATTACCTTCATACGTACCTCGTTGGGAAGTATGGAACACCGACAGACCGGCATACGTCACATTGCCCATACCATCAGAAAAAAATTCAAGAGCTACATCATAACGTTTATTGTACAGAGGTTCGACAAACAGACTACTTTGTTCACGCAGTATTCGTGCGCACCAACCGGATAAAGGTGACTCATAACGTCCAAAACCAAATCGTAAGCCCTTGCCACTACCAGACCAAGGAGCCTTCAAAATGGTGCGCCCACAATCTTGAACTGCATGTCTCACTTCATCTTCAGAGGTGCAGTATCTCGTCTCTCCACAAAGTCGGCCATGCCAATGTGCCAACTTTGAATGGGGATGCATGATGTCAGTCAACATGCGAAATGCCTCACCACGATTGGAAAAGTTCCTATATCTTTCAAGGAATTTTTGTTGGGGGAGAATTGAAGGTGTCACACCTGCTTTTACTAACCTATTGACCATCAAAGGACTCCATCCCCATGGTTGCACTCCCTCAAGACTGAGTTCTCCCGGTCGTATCACATACTGCAACTCCGGGAGCAGCACAGCATACCGGGTATGCCAATGTTCCGCATTTTTAGGGTCATTTACCCACACTGCATCACCCTTGTCTGCCCACCAAGAAGGGAGAAACGACAACTCCTCTGCCATCATCCTTGCTGAAGCCGGCGGAATGAAATTGGCATCAAAACAAGCCAATGCCAAATCGTTTTCAGGGTTAAAAACATGTAATTTCACGTAACAAAAGTATAAATAATCAAACATTTTGCCAACTCTACTTTGCAATTTTACACTTTTTACACTACCTTTGTAGCATATATGAACTAAACGATGGAGTCCTTTTTCAGAACACATGCCTATCTTGTAGAGCACACGAATGCTCCCGTTCGTCGTGCCTTAATGGATGACATCAATTGGGAACACCGATTGATTGGAATCAAAGGTGCTCGTGGAGTAGGAAAAACGACGTTCTTGTTACAGTATGCCAAAGAAAATTTCGATGCAACCCATCGTGATTGTCTTTACATTAACATGAACAACTTCTATTTCCAAGGGAAAGGTATTGCTGAATTTGCCACAGAATTCTACACAGCCGGTGGCAAGGTCCTCCTGATAGACCAGGTTTTCAAGCATCCGGACTGGAGCAAAGAACTGAGAAGGTGTTACGATGAACTCCCTCATCTAAAAATTGTCTTTACCGGTTCGTCTGTCATGCGACTGAAGGAGGAGAATCCCGAATTGAACGGAATCGTTGAATCATATAATCTGAGAGGCTTTTCCTTTCGTGAGTTCTTGTCATTACAAACAGGAATACATTTCAGTTCTTATACGTTAGATGAGATTTTAACTCACCACAAGGATATTGCAAAACATATCATTGCAAAAATCAATCCTGAAGAATATTTCCAAA
>JAGBUF010000082.1 GCA_017630975.1 Paraprevotella sp.
ACAAATACCGTTCTTTATTGATACAGACTTTGTCTGACAGACTTGCAGAAGCCACCGCCGAAAAGATGCACGAAGAAGTCAGAAAGACCTATTGGGGCTATGCGAAAGACGAGCAACTGACCATGAACGAACTCTTTCAGGAGAAATTCATCGGCATCCGCCCTGCCATAGGCTATCCTTCCCTCCCCGACCAAAGTACCATCTTTGACCTCAACAAAATTCTGCATCTCAACGAGATGAGCATTCAGGTAACGGAGAGTGGTGCCATGAACCCCCATGCTTCTGTCTGCGGATTGATGCTGGCACATCCATCCTCCCATTATTTCTCAATTGGTCGCATTGGCGAGGACCAACTGGCAGACTACGCCAAGAGAAAAAACATGAGTCAGGAAAAACTAAGAAGATTTTTAACTGATAACCTTACATAAACGAACTTAAACTTATGATACTGAGACTGCTCCCCGTTATATTTATCACATTGGTTCTTCCCAATCTTTACCTGTATTTCAAATATTGGAGAAAGAAGTATAGTGCCATAAAAATCCTTTCCGCATGTTTGTTGGATATATGTCTTATCGTAGGAGCCATTATCATCAGTTGCAACGAGACCATGAGTCCCGGCAACCTCTCCATCATCAGCATCTATCTTCTCACCTATATGCTGGTGGCTCTCCCCAAAACCATATATGTCCTTTCATTGATTCTTTTCCATTCACTCGGAAGGATATGGAGTCCGATAAAAAAAATCGCCCATCCCATTTCACTCACATTGCGCATCATCATATTCATTTGCATTCTCGTCGGTATCTTTTATGGACCGAGACACCTGACTGTCAAGACTGAACACATCCAAAGTCATCAAGTCCCCCAAGCATTTGACGGCTACCGCATTGTGCAGTTCACAGATTCTCATCTGGCGTCCTTCGCCGGACATCCTGAGATGGTACGTTCCATCGTAGACCGTATCAATTCCCTCCAACCGGACATGATAGTTTTTACCGGCGATTTGGTCAATATCGACTCCGAAGAGATGCTTCCCTACTTGTATGATTTGTCAAGACTGTCCGCCACAGATGGTGTGTACTCCATCCTGGGTAATCATGACTACCATACCTATGCCCGCTATCTCACACCTGAGGAACAGTCCAACGGTGTAGAAAAATTGAAAGAATTACAGGGCGTTATCGGATGGAAACTATTGCTGAACGAGCACCACATCATCCACCATAAAACAGACAGCATTGCCATTATCGGTGTAGAGAACGACGGGAAACCACCTTTTCCGGAGCGCGGTGATTTGACGAAAGCAACTGCAGGAATTAACAACGGAACATACAAGATACTCCTTTCGCACGACCCTTCACACTGGCAACGTAAAGTGATCAACCACACGGATATACAATTGACACTTTCCGGTCACACACATGGCATGCAGTTCACATTGTTCGGATGGTCGCCGGCACAATACATCTACCCCGAATGGGGTGGAACATACAAGCAAGGGGAACAGATGCTACATGTCAGTCTAGGCGTCGGTGGTGCGCTCATCCCCTTCCGCTTCGGAGCATGGCCTGAAATTAGTCTTATAATCTTGCAACATATATAAAGTTTTTTCTAACTTTGCCAAAACTAAACATTATTATTATGACAATACTTTACCGTATATACCAGTTGTTTATTGCACTACCGATACTCTTGGTTTGCACAATCCTCACATGTTTAATTACTTTCTTTGGTTCATGGTTGGGCAGTGCCCACTTTTGGGGATATTACCCGGGAAAGATATGGTCCATCATCATGTGCAAAGTATTGTTCTTGCCCGTAAGAGTAAAAGGACGTGAAAACATTGACAAGAAAACATCATACGTATTTGTTGCCAACCATCAAGGTTCGTTCGACATCTTTTTGGTTTATGGATACATCGGACGTAACTTCAAATGGATGATGAAAAAGTCGTTGCGCAAGATGCCTTTGTTAGGTAAGGCATGCGAAGAAGCACGCCACATTTTCGTAGACAAATCAGGCCCCAAAAAAATACAGGAGACATACAACAAGGCACGTGAAATCCTCAAGGAAGGCACTTCGTTGGTGGTATTCCCCGAAGGAGCCCGCACATTTACCGGTCACATGGGTGTATTCAAAAGAGGAGCATTCCAATTGGCAGACGAATTGCAACTGCCGGTGGTACCTGTTACCATCAACGGTCCTTTTGATGTCCTGCCACGCACCAAGGGATTCTTCTTTATCAACTATCACCCGTTGGAGATGACCATCCATCAACCCATTATGCCCAAAGGCAAAGGTCCGGAAAATGTAAAGGCTGTTACCGAAGAAGCTTATCAAGTGGTCATGTCCGCACTCCCTGCTGAACGACAAGGGTTCATCAAGAACGAAGATCAGTAATAAAGATACAGAACATTCAAAGATTATTCTGACTGCGAAGAGTCACCAACCGGGATATCACTACCATATCCCATTTGTTTCATGTTCTCTTTAGCCATCTCCATGTATTTTCTTACATAGTCATTGGCTTTGAAAGTAGCAGAAACCTTTGACATAATTTCCTCAATCAGCGGTGTCATCACCGGATAAGGATAACTGCTGGTCATGATCATGAACACTCCGGGTCCCAGGACATTATCTGAGTTGTCCACAATAAAATCCGTCACCAATCTGTCGTGCATCACAGCTAAACGGTTCGCCTCGTCATTCAAACGGAGCGTAATGATATCCTCATCCACTCCATCCATAATCATCTGCGTTTCCTTGTGTGGCAACTCTGCCAATTCATTGTCCAACCGCGTCTTTGCCTGAATAAAATTATACAAGGTGTCATTCAGAGCACTACCGGTGACATACTGTCGGGCACTTTCAAGATGGATGACCAAATCCTCCTCCGGTCCCAAAACAAATGGCATCAGACACTCATTGCCCATGAACAAGTTCACCATGACCATCGAGTCCACTTCACCAGAGAACGAGAATTTCCCATGCAACACGTCACAAGAATCCACATTCACCAAATCGCTGTCACAAAAGGCCTTCAGATAAAGTTTCTTACCGTCCAACTCACTGATGGTCGAGTTGCCCTCCACCATATACCCTGTTCGACAAGAAGCCAACAACAGGAAACCCAATATAAAACTAAAGAATATTCTGGTCATTAATGATTTTCATTTATTCCGAAACGAATATATCATGTATTTGTCACATTCTAAAAAGTTTTACCACTTTTTAAATGTTGTTATCATGATTTAGGGTTTTACCCTTTTTCTCTTTTTCCAACTCAGCAGGAATTCTGAACGCTGTATATAGTTCAAGCACACAACCGATTGCCATACACACCATCCACTCATTACGTCGAGCAAAACCGAACTCAAACATCTGCATCGCCATGAAGACAGCCGTGCATAACAACAATAATGCTCCCATTACCTGCTGG
>JAGBUF010000083.1 GCA_017630975.1 Paraprevotella sp.
CCTATCCCCGGAATCCAATTCAAAGACGTAAGCACACTGTTCAAGAATGCAGAATGTATGGAAATTATGCTCAACGAGCTGTACGAAATCTACAAAGACAAAGGCATTACCAAAGTAGTTGGTATTGAGTCAAGAGGTTTTGTTTTAGGTGCGGCACTCGCAGTGAAGTTGGGGGCAGGGTTTATCATGTGCAGAAAACCGGGCAAATTACCAGCCGACACGATCAAGGAGAGCTACATGAAAGAATACGGGAAGGACACTATTGAGATACATCAGGACGCTATTGAACCTGACGATGTAGTTCTCATCCACGACGACCTACTCGCCACTGGTGGCTCAATGAAAGCTGCATACAATTTGGTACAAAAATTCAATCCCAAGAAGACATATATCAACTTCATCATCGAGCTCACCATAGAGGGATTAAAGGGAAGAGATATGTTTGATGATGACATTGAAATCAGTACGTTATTAACCATTTAATTTCTGTAAGGGGCGAATGAACTTTCACCCCTTTTATTATATCTCCTATTAAATGACAGCAGCAGAAAGAGAAAAACTGGACACCTACCTTAGGGGTATCGTTCTTAACCTTCCCGAAACTCCAGGATGCTATCAGTATCTGAATGAGGACGGAGAAATTATCTATGTAGGAAAAGCCAAAAACTTAAAAAGGCGCGTTTATTCCTATTTTAGCAAAGAACAACAAAGCAGAAAGACTGCTATGCTTGTCAATAAAATCAGAGATATCAAATACATTGTAGTGAAATCGGAAGAGGACGCTTTGCTTCTTGAAAACAACCTTATAAAACGCTATCAACCACACTACAATGTACTATTAAAAGACGATAAGACATACCCATCCATTTGCGTTACAAACGAACCTTTTCCTCGAATCTTTAAGACCAGAAACATCATTCATAAAGCCGGAAGTTATTTCGGTCCCTATAGCCACATCCCGACGCTTAATGCCCTACTGGAACTCATTAAAAGTTTGTACCCACTAAGGACTTGCAGACACATACTAACTGAAGAAAATATAAGGACAGGCAAGTTCAATGTATGCTTGGAATATCACATCAAGAACTGCAAAGGTCCTTGTATAGGACAACAAAGTAGAGAAGAATACATGAAAAGTATTCAGGAGGCCAAAGAAATACTAAAAGGAAATACAGCAGAAATAGGTCGCAATATGCTAAAGGAAATGCAATTTTTAGCATCCGAAATGAGATTTGAAGAAGCACAAGCCATCAAGAAAAAATATGAATTGATAGAAGGATTCCGAAGTAGAAGCGAGGTGGTAAGCAATACTCTTCACAACATAGATGTCTTCTCCATTGAGGACGACGAAAGTAGTGCATATATCAATTACTTACACGTCAGCAATGGTTGTATAAACCAAGCCTTCACATTTGAATATAAAAAGCGTATCAACGAAACACCTGAAGAATTACTATCCTTGGGTATAGCAGAAATGAGAGAGCGCTATAAAAGTACATCGAAAGAGATTATCATTCCCTTTCCTATTGACACAGAAATGGAAAACGTCTCTTTCACTATCCCACAAAGAGGCGACAAGAAAAAACTACTTGGTCTGTCGGTAATGAATGTGAAACAATATAAATTAGACAGGTTAAAACAAGCTGAAAAATTAAATCCTGAACAGAAAAGTGTACGACTGATGAAAGAATTGCAAGATGCATTGGGTATGAATCAGTTACCTCTAAGAATAGAATGTTTTGACAACTCCAATATTTCAGGAACCGATGCCGTAGCTGCATGTGTCGTGTTTGAGAAATGCAAGCCTTGTAAAAAGGAATATAGGAAATACATCATTAAATCCGTTATAGGACCAGACGACTACGGATCAATGAAAGAAGTTGTAAGGCGCAGATATTCAAGAATTAAGGAAGAAAATGGCATCCTACCCAACCTGATTATCACCGATGGTGGAAAGGGGCAAATGGAAGCTGTCAGAACAATCATTGAGGATGAACTCCACCTGGATATCCCCATTGCCGGATTGGCAAAAGACAATCGCCACCGCACTAACGAATTGCTCTTTGGCTATCCACCAGTCGTAATAGGCTTAAAAACAAACAGTTCTGTATTTAAATTACTAACACAAATACAAGACGAGGTACACCGCTTCGCCATTACATTTCATCGTGATAAACGAAGTAAACATCAAACATCATCAGCATTAGACGAAATCAAAGGCATAGGTGAGAAAACAAAGACGCAGTTGTTGAAGAAATTCAAAAGCGTAAAACGGATTCGCGAGGCTTCATTGGAAGATTTAACCAGCGAAATTGGAGCTAGCAAAGCAAAATTAGTCAAAGAAAAGCTACAAAATGAAGACGCCTTACTTTGATTTTGTTTATCTTTGCGTAAACATCATCTATACAAGTAAATGAGAGTAGTCATACAACGTGTCAGCCACGCATCGGTAACCATTGATCATATATGTAAATCTGCCATAAAAGAGGGTATGCTCATCCTTTTAGGTATTGAAGAGGCTGACAACAAAGAAGATATTAAATGGCTATGTAACAAGATTGTCGGTCTACGGATTTTTGATGACGAAAATGGTGTCATGAATCGAAACATCATTGATTCAGAAGGGGAGATATTACTAATTAGCCAGTTTACCCTTATGGCTTCGTATAAGAAAGGAAATCGACCATCATATATTCGTGCAGCAAAACCTGATATTGCTATCCCGCTATATGAAATGTTCTGCGACGAATTGGAGAGTACATTAGGGAAGCCTATTGGCACCGGAACATTTGGAGCAGACATGAAAGTAGAATTATTGAATGACGGTCCGGTCACCATCTGTATGGACTCTAAAAACAAAGAATAAAACATGACCCTAAACGAAGCACAACAACAGGTAGACCAATGGATAAAGAGTGTTGGTGTACGCTATTTCAACGAACTGACCAACATGGCTTGCTTGACTGAAGAAGTAGGCGAATTAGCTCGCGTCATTGCAAGAAAATACGGAGAACAATCCTTTAAGGCAGGCGAAGAAAGCAACCTTGAAGAAGAAATGGCGGATGTTTTATGGGTGCTTATCTGTTTGGCGAACCAGACTGGGGTAAATCTCACAGAGGCACTGCTAAAAACGATAGACAAAAAGACCCAACGCGATAAGGAAAGACATATTAATAACGCTAAATTATATTGATTATGAACGGACATACACATCTGCATGAGAGTGACTTCAACAAATACGAACAAGCTCTGAGCAAATACAACCTTAAAATCAGTGACGAAAGTATTAAGACAGCAGTAGAAAAACTGATAGCAGAAAAGGTTGCCGAAAACAACACTATAGACGTAAAGAAATTCTTAATGGGAAGTGTTGAATTGACAACTTTACAGACAACAGACAGCGAAGAAAGTGTCTTGAAATTTACCGAGCGTGTCAATGCTTTTGAAGATGCCTACCCTCACCTACCTCACGTAGCAACCATCTGCGTATACCCTTGTTTCGCACAGATCGTCAGCCAATCTCTTGAAGTAGAAGGTGTAGAAGTGGCATGTGTATCCGGTAGTTTCCCATCATCTCAAGCCCTTCTTGAGGTAAAGGTGGCAGAAACCGCTTTAGCTATCCACGATGGCGCTACTGAAATAGACATAGTCATGTCTGTAGGAAAATTCTTGAGTGGCGACTACGAAACGGTTTGCGATGAAATTAGTGAATTAAAAGCTACCTGTGGTGAACGTAAAATGAAAGTAATCCTTGAAACCGGATGCCTCAAATCTGCAGCTGACATCAAGAAAGCGTCATTGCTGGCCATGTATGCAGGAGCCGACTACATCAAGACATCAACAGGAAAGGTGAGTCCGGCAGCAACTCCGGAAGCCGCTTACGTCATGTGTCAAGCCATCAAGGAATACTACGAAGAAACAGGCATACAAGTCGGTTTTAAGCCCGCTGGTGGCATGAATACGGTTCATGATGCACTTGTATACTACACCATCGTAAAAGAGGTTTTAGGCGAAAAATGGCTAACCAATCAATGGCTGCGTTTAGGTACCAGCCGATTGGCCAATTTATTACTCAGCGAAGTGGAGGGAGAAGAAATCAAATTCTTTTAATTCATTGCAGACAACATAAATATACCCTATAAGATGAAGCCTCGAAAGCAAACTTTCGAGGCTTCATTATCTTTATACTACTCGTCTTAATACAAAATCAAGGTACAAACACAAAGACTGTTCTACGTCGGACTCGCCTTGCCCTTGTATTCGTTTATAGGTGCCCTGCCTAATCTCCTCCATCTTTTGCTGTGCATATTCAATTCCACCGACTTGTTTGGTATAGGAAATCAAATCTTTTATCTCTTCTTCTGAAGCATTTCCTGCTCTCACCTTTAATGCTGCACTTTTCCACTGTGATGATTCAGACTGAA
>JAGBUF010000084.1 GCA_017630975.1 Paraprevotella sp.
TCGGCAGCTCGTCCGTAAAGGCTTCGTTGGTAGAGGCGGAGAGTGGACTGTGTATTGCTTCAGCTTTTTATCCCAAACAAGAAGCTCCCATCATCAGTCATCAGATGGGATGGGCTGAACAGGAGCCCGAATCATGGTGGAATTATTTAAAAGACGCAACAGCTGAGGCTATTTCTTTGGCTGCTAATGAAAATCATTGCACGACTCAAAAAATCAGCGATGGTCTTTCTGCCATCGGCATCAGCTACCAAATGCATGGGTTGGTTTGTGTAGACAAACACCAACAGGTACTTCGCCCAGCCATTATTTGGTGTGATTCACGCGCTGTGCCTTATGGTCAGCATGCTTTGACTATGCTTGGTAAAGAATTTTGTTATCAGCACTTATTAAATTCTCCGGGAAACTTCACAGCATGTAAGCTGGCTTGGGTAAAGGAACATGAACCAGAAATATTTGAAAAGATAGATAAAATCATGTTGCCCGGTGATTATATTGCTATGCGCCTAACCGGAAATACATGCACCACCATATCCGGCTTGTCGGAAGCTATGCTATGGGATTTCAAGAACCAATGTATCTGTCATGAACTGATGGAAGTCCTGGGATTTGAAAAAGATCTTATTCCCCCCATCGTGCCTACATTCAGCGAACAAGGCAGAGTACTTGAACACATCGCTGAAGAATTAGGTATTAAAGCCGGTATCCCTGTCACTTACCGTGCAGGAGATCAACCCAACAATGCCTTATCGCTGAATGTTTTCCAACCAGGAGAAATCGCATCAACGGCAGGAACATCCGGTGTGGTATATGGTGTCAGCGACCAAGCAAACTACGATCCGCAATCCCGAGTGAACTGTTTCGCACATGTCAACCATACAACAGAACAAACACGTTTAGGTGTGTTGTTGTGTATCAACGGTACCGGCACCCTGAACTCATGGATTCGCAGAAATGTTGCCTCACAAGGATGCTCGTACGAAGAACTGAACCAAATAGCTGCACAAGCGCCCATCGGTAGCGAAGGGCTCAGCATTCTTCCTTTTGGAAATGGAGCAGAGCGCATTCTGGAAAACCAAGAAAGTTGTTGCAACATCCATGGCATCAACTTCAACATCCATCATCGCGGACATCTAGTACGCGCGGCACAGGAGGGTATCGTTTTCGCATTCCGTTATGGCATTGACATCATGAAAGATATGGGTATGAACGTATGTCAAATTCATGCCGGCAAAGCCAATATGTTCCTCAGTCCTATTTTCAGACAAACATTGGCAAGTGTAACCGGTGCCACCATTGAGCTGTACGAAACAGATGGAGCCGCAGGCGCGGCAAGAGCTGCCGGAATCGGAGCCAACATATATGCCAACGAAAAAGAAGCCTTCTCCTCATTAAAGCGTTTACAAATCATTGAGCCGGAGATAAACCCTCAGTACACTGAGGCCTATCAACGTTGGCTACAAGTATTTCATATGATAAATCAATAAACTAATACCATACAATTATGTTACAGAAAGAGTATTTCCCACAAATCGGAAAGATTAAATTTGAAGGTAAAGAAAGCAAAAACCCCATGGCTTACCGTTATTATAACGCAGAAAAGGTTATCATGGGCAAGAAAATGAAAGATTGGTTAAAATTTGCTATGGCATGGTGGCATACCCTTTGCGCTGAAGGAAGCGACCAATTCGGTGGAGGCACCAAGACTTTTCCTTGGAATGAAGGAGCAGATGAAATGACTATTGCAAAACAGAAAGTAGATGCAGGCTTTGAACTGATGGAAAAGTTAGGTATTGAATATTTCTGTTTTCACGATGTTGATCTTGTAGCTGAAGGCAACTCTATTGATGAATATGAAGCCAATCTGAAAGAGATTGTAGCTTACATCAAAGGAAAAATGCAAGGTACAAATATTAAACTCCTTTGGGGTACTGCCAA
>JAGBUF010000015.1 GCA_017630975.1 Paraprevotella sp.
CCACGCCATAGAAAAACAGGTTTCTTTGATAAAAAAGTAGCACAAAAATCATAAACGGTAGAGGGGGCGTTTTCATCCAAGTTTAGTTTTTGGGGCACATAGCCAATGCGTAATTTTTTATGCTTTCCTTGGTGATTATGAAAGTGAATGGTACCGGTATGTTTTACTTCACCTAGCAAAGCTTTGATAAGGGTGGTTTTTCCTGCACCGTTACGGCCTATAATGGAAGTTAACTGCCCACAATGAATATGAAATCCAACATCGTGTAGTATGGTTTGGGTCCCTTTTTGCACACACAAATTTTCAATGCGAGTACAGCAATAGCCGGTTTTGCAAACTTCACTCATGATAATGCCTCCTTTAATGTTTTTACATTTTGTGCCATGGCAAGCAAATATGCATCTTTTGTATTTCCGTGTCGATTGGTGGTAATGGGATCTAAAATATGTATCGTTGCACCGGTTTCTCTGGCAATGACATCAATGGCTGCTTGGGAATAATCCGGTTCTGCAAAGAGAACGGAACAGCCGGTTTCTTTTATGATATCGCAAGTTTCTGCTAATTCTTTGGCTACCGGTGCTTCGTCCGGCTCACGTTCTATGGTTGCTACGATATTTAAATCAAATTCTATTGCAAAGTAGGGGAATGCTTCGTGAAAAATAATCATGTCACGAGAGGGGAGGTTGTCCAAGGTTTGGGCAGCGTCTTCTTTTAATGCTTGTATTTTTTGTAAATAAATGTGCATGTTGTTTTCATATTGTGTTGCATGTGCAGGGTCTGCGGTCATGAGCCCATGGGCAATATTTTTCACATACTGCATATAGGGGGTGAAGCTAAGCCAAATATGCGGATTGTGTTCTAATGTTTCTATGCCTTTGCAAGCTTCTATGATAGTTAAGTCGGGACAATTTTGCACCACTTTATCTGTAAAGGATTCCATATGGGCACCATTTTGTACAAAGATGTGGGCGGTTTCCAATGTTTTCATGTTTTGGGTGGTGAGCTGATAATCGTGTAAACAGCCGGTAGTATATGGGGTCAAGTTGATTACATTGACATCACCAATGCCTTCTGTGAGGTTTAAAACAGTGATATAAACGGGATAAAAAGAAGATACGATGGTGAGCCCTTGGTTCGCTGTAGGAGTTGTGCAGGAAACGCCTGTTATCATAAGCACAAAACAACAGAAAAAAACCAATATTTTTTTGAAAAATTTCCCATAAAAACTCATAAAAAACCTCTTGTTTTCCTTGCATTTACTTCACTTCTATAGTATAGTATAACCAGTACGAAATCAGCAAGTACGAATTTTTCAAAGACAAAGGAGAACTTAATTATGAAAATGAGAGCACCAGCAGTACCTTTGATTACTGTAGACCCTTATTTCAGCGTATGGTCTGAATCCGATCGTTTAACGGATACAGATACTCGTCACTGGACAAACAAATCCAATAAAATTGTTGGTATTTTGGAAGTGGACGGCGAAAAGAATTGTTTCATGAGTACCGTAGAAGGTATGCCTGTTATGGAACAAAAGGCATTAGAAATTGATGCATTGAATACTACTTATGTATTTGCAAATGACAAGGTAGAATTGACATTGCAATTTACCACACCGGTAGTACCTTATGATTTATATTTGTTAACCAGACCGGTTAGCTATTTGAAGGCTTCTTGCAAAGCTGTTGATGGTAACGCACACAATGTGGTAATTCGCATTCACGCTTCCGAAGAACTTTGCTTAAATGAAAGAGGTCAAATGGCAGTTGAAAGTGCTGAAGTGGAAATTGGCGGCGGCATCAAAGCAATCAAAATGGGCGCTGTTGAACAAAACATTTTGAACAAGTTGGGTGACGACGTAAGAATTGACTGGGGTTATTTCTATTTGGCAGTAAAGGGCGAAGGTGCAAAGACCTGCACTTGCAAGCCTGCTGATACAGAAGAAATGAGCTACATCACCGTTTGCGCTGATATTTCTAAGGAAAGTGCTTTGGTGGCATTTGCTTATGATGATATTCAAAGTTTGATTTACTTTGGTGATCCATTAAAGTCCTATTGGAACAAAGATGGCGAAACCATTGAAACTGCAATTGCAAAGGCATATGCAGATTACGATTTGTGCATGCAAAAGTCTGCTGTGTTTGCAGCTGATTTAACAGCAAAGGCTGTTGCTGCTGGCGGTGAAAAATATGCTGAATTATTGTCTTTGGCATACAGACAAATTATCGCTGCTCACAAGTTGGTATTGGATAATAACAATGAATTGTTATACATCTCTAAGGAATGTTTCAGTAATGGTTGTGCAGCTACCGTTGACGTAAGCTATCCTTCCATTCCGATGTTCTTGTACTACAATCCGGAATTGGTAATCGGTATGATGAGACCGATTTTCAAGTATGCAAATGGTTGCGTATATCCATATGATGAAGCAAGAGTATGGCCGTTTGACTTTGCACCGCACGATGTAGGTTGCTATCCATTCTTGAACCAACAAGTATATTCCAGCGGTATTGATCCGGCTCACCAAATGCCTGTAGAAGAATGCGGTAACATGTTGGTAATGGCTGCTGCTACTTCTGTTGCTATGAACGACGTTTCTTATGCAGCAATGAATATTGAAAACTTGGAAAAATGGAGCAAGTACTTGATTCAATACGGTAACGATCCTGAACATCAACTTTGCACAGACGACTTTGCAGGTCACTTGGCACACAACTGTAACTTGTCTTTGAAGGCAATTATGGGTATTGCAGGTTTGGGTGTTATCTATAAGATGATGGGTAACGTTGCTAAATTTGATGAATTGGTTGCTAAGGCTAAGGAAATGGCTGCAAGCTGGGCAGAAAGAGCTGCAAATGGCGACGGTTCTTATCGTTTGGCATTTGACGTAGAAGGTTCCTTCAGCATGAAGTACAATGCAATCTGGGATAAGTTGTTTGATTTGAACATTTTCCCGAAAGAAGTATTGCGTTCTGAATTCTTAAGCTATGCAGGTCGTATGCAAAAGTACGGTATGCCGCTTGATAACAGAAGAACTTATACAAAGTCTGACTGGTTGGTATGGACTGCAACATTTGCAGAAACCAAGGAAGAATTTGAAGCATTCATCGCTCCTTTGTGGGATGCTTACAATGAATCTGAATCTCGTGTACCGATGACCGACTGGTATGAAACTGTAGATGCTCGTCAATGCGGTTTCCAACACAGAACTGTACAAGGTGGCTTGTTCATTAAGATGTTGGCTGACAGCGGAATCTGTAAAGTAAAATAATTAGTTGAATTAGGAAAGGCCCTGTGCGTTATGCACGGGGCCTTTTAATATGTCGTTGTGGGCGGTTGGGACGACATGTCAGGAGTTATTGTCCTGTGCCTTCTGCTATCTCGCGAGTTACCGCCCGATATATCCTGTATCTTCTTTTTTGTCGGGTTTATAGTAAGAAGTATTTTGCTTACTGATGAGATGCCGGTAGCCGTCGGGCGGTAACGATGAAGATGACAGTAGTTATCGGACGGGAAAACAGGAGATGGCGTTTGAACTGTCCTAATAATAAAAAATGCCCCGCATAGGCGGGGCAAATCTATTATCGCTTCTTACATCTTACGGAACA
>JAGBUF010000085.1 GCA_017630975.1 Paraprevotella sp.
GATGTATGAAGTGGCACCACCATTGTTTGATGCACGACCAATACCACTGAATACGTATGTTCCGGCTGGGAGTGTGAATGTTTGGCTATTGGCAAAATCACCATTAGCATTATTATCGTAATATTTATTTCCGGTATTACCTAAGCCGTCATAATGTTGACTTTCTAATTGGCTCGTCCAATTTCCGTCCCAGTCGCCAAGAGTTGCAACACCTTCATAGGTTTCCATCACGTAATTATAATCCAAAACTTTGAAGTTCTGCATAGCTAGGATTTCAGCAGATGGGTCTTCCTTAGTTCCACCATTCCAAACAGCTTGAGCTGTGTTGATGGCTGTGGTATAGTCTGTTTGGTTGCTTTCTACTACTAATGTATATGCGTTAGCATAACCAATTTCAGTCTGTAAGTTCTTGTACACAGCAATAGAAGCTTCTACTGCATCATTTGCTGCGGTAAGTTCTTCAGTAATTATTTCGAATTGGTCGTAACTATCTGTTATGTCTTTTGCTTCAGCAGCTGCTGCAACCTTTTCTATACATGTTTTCCAAAACTCGGTATAAAGTTTACTGATGCAGCCATTTTCTGCATCATTAAAGTTTGCTTCAAAGCGGTCAAGTTGTACTACTAATGGTGCCTTAGCATCATTGTATGCAGTACGCCATGCGTTGGCATTAGCTACGGCAGTGTTCAAAGCGTCAATTTTAGCTTTCATTTCAGCACCTGTTGTTACAGACATATTTATGGCATTGTTTAATGCTGTATTTTCGTCTATACCCATTGGTTTTGTGTTAACCAAAGCTTGTGCAGGTGCCAATGCGGCATCAAGTCCACTTTGGTTAGCTTTCATATAGGTCTCTTCGGTCATTTGAAGGGTGTAGTCGCCAAATGAAACCCATTGATGATTGCTACTAGCTTCAGCATGTACGGCAATTTTTACTGTAGATTCTTCATTAAGAGTAAACTTAACATAGCGCCATTGCCATCCATAACCATTTCCGTTGTTAGCAAATCCGTCTTCGTCTTCTGGGTCAAAACTTGTTTCACCGGCCTTGTCTATACCACGTGCATTATTGCTTGCAGGGAAGTCTTCTACCGTTCCAAGAGTAGTCTCACCAACTGAGGCAATGAGTCGTAATGTAGTACCGCCACTTCTACGTCCGGCAACTTTAAATACATATTCTCCACTAGGAAGTGTTACGTCTTGGTCAAAGTCTATAGACCATGAATTTGCACCCCAACCTTGACCGTTAGAGTCATCTTGATTCATGTAATTACGTTTTGTACCACTCCAATGCTCATTGCTGAATGTCGCTGCTTGAGTGTTTACACCGGTAGAATTCCATGTGTCACTAAGTTTTACGTCATAGGTAAAGTTGTTGGTAACATAATTATATGTTGCAACTTCAAGTTCTTGGAATATAGTTTCAGCATCGGCTGTGATTGTTCCATTATCGTACGCTGTTTGATAGTCTGCAGCAATACTTTCGTCAATAGTATTTGCTTTTGCAATGTATGTGGGGATTTTTTCATAGTTTTCAACAGAAGCCTTAGCCGCAGGGATGACATTTTGTAAAGCTAATATCATGGCATCTAATTCTGTCGGAATTTCAGATGTTGGATCAGCTCCTTCAATAGCAGCGGTTAAATTAGTTTGTATTTCTGCATTCATTTTTCCGGAAATGGTTTCTGCTTCAGCTTTTAGTGTTGCAACAGTTGCTTGTAGTTCACTTACATCAAGTCCTGCTGTGTAAGAAAGTTTAATGTTATCAATACCCATCCAACGGTACGTTTCAACAATTGATTTTAGACCGATTTCTAATTTGCCTTCAGCATCATCTATCTTAATCTCTTCAACGGTGTATAAAGTAGGTGTGGCACTATTAACCAAAGTGGTTTGTTCATTACCATATAAATATACTGCATCGGTATCAGTTTTGCCATCTGCCAATTGGTCTCTAAATGCAGCTGCAGTCAAAGAATAATATCCGGCAGGCAAACCTGTTATATTTTGATAGATAGAACCTTTGTATGATTCCCACTTCCATGTTTCATAGAAATTTCCTGTAATTGCGCCCCCTTGATTAGAAGCTTTACCAAAATTAGGTGCACCTGTATTATGAGACCATCCTGTTACATCTACATCAAAATAGGGATTAACGACAAAGAATGTCATGTCAAAAGGAAAACCTTCAGTTGGCTTAGCCCCGCTTGTAACATAAGTTTGACGTGCGCTCTCTAATGTGTTGTATGCCTCTGTATATGCCACTATGTCAGAGGAAGTAAAAGTTTCATTTATGCTTTCTGCAGCACTTATGGCATTGTTAAAAGTGGTTCTATCTCCTTCGGTTTTAGGTGTTGAGTTGGTTGAATGACTTTTACATAATGTAATGAGCGCATTCATGTTTAAATAACTTTTAGCAATCGCATCATAATTATTAATGATAGCAGAGATTTCTTCGTTTGCTTTAGTTAAATCCGTCTTGGAGGAAGGTGCGGTAGTATACTTGTTTTTTAATGCTTCAATTTCATCTACAAACGCAGAAGGAATATTTTCTGTGTTTAATGCGGTCAATGCTGCGTAGTTTGTATTGAACGCATCTAATAATATTGATACATCTGCACCTTTATAAGTTAAACGGAAATGGTCGGCTTTATACCACCAATGCCCATCCGCATTATATGTACCATCGTCATTACCTCCGACTATACCGACTGTCGCTTGTCCGTTAATAACTTTAAATTCGTATGACATCTCATGGAACTTACTTTTATCTCCATCACTGATGGTATATACATTGCTGTGTTCACCATTAGCTAATAGGAAAAAGTCAGGCGTAGTGCCACTCCCATCACCCGATGCTACTAATGCCTTGAGTTCATATATACCATTAGGTAGGTTGGTTACTGTTTGTGTCAAAGGTACACCTCTCCACCATGTATTGAATAGGTATGAGCCATGAACTCCGGTAGTTTTGTATGTATTATTTGAGTTTTCTCGTATGCCGGTATCTGACGAAGTATTGTATGTCCATCCTGTGCCATCACCCTTTTCAAATGACGGATTTGTCATGTATGAGGTATAGTCTGCAGGATTTGATTCAGAAATATCATCTACAGAAATTGAAGAAAGCTTCAAATGACTGATATATAAAGTAGGGGTGTTGGTATGTGCAATATTAGTTGATCCACTACCTATACCTAATGAAAATGTTACTTTTTTAGCAGTAGGCACAGCAAATGTGATTGTATGTGTAGTCCAACTAGTACCACCATTCATCCATTCATTAGATTTGTCAATACAAGCAGCATCACCAACTTGTACGTAGCACAAATTTTCATACGCTCCTGCTGTTGTATTGGTGTTAGTGTTTTGTACGTCAAAAGTTAATGAGTAGACACCTGCGGGTAATTCTTGTAAAGATTCTTGGCGATAAGAAGAATAGCTTCCTCCCCAACGAACCTCAAAACCGAAACATGATTCTGTAGCTAAATGTGTTGCATCAACAGTTGCTGCTGTCCCGACATCATTTCTCACCTTATATTCTCCTATTTTCCCAGAACCAATATCACTATATGAACCTGACTTATATACAGTCCATCCATCAGTAGAAGAGAAATCAGCATTTTTTATATATGTGCTTGTCACATCTGTTTGTGCTGAAAGCGAAGTCGCTCCCAACAGCGCAAAAACTATTGCGCATAATTTCTTATATATCTTTTTCATATTCTTTTCGTTTTAAGGTTTAGAATGTAACACGTTTTACCGCAATTATGCCGACACCTGATTTGCAAAGAACAGCGAATGTGTTACCCTCTTGGCTATTTGATACGCCTGTATTTGTAATAGGTTGAATGGTATGGTCGCGGAAACTAACACCATTGTTGGCCGTTACGTCTTGTCCGTCATTTTTATGTGAGTGACCGGAGAAGTGGCGTGGGTTTTTGGTCTGAACGATAATGTCTGCCAATGCCTTTCTTTTCTTCTCTGCGATAGCTCGACCTTCGTCGCTTGTATAAACAGGAACGGAAGAGTCAGCTCCGTAAAATTCAGAACTAGCTGCGTCCACCGGCATCAAACATCTTCCTTCATAACCATCTCCGGAGTTGCTCTGATCCAACCACCAGCGTGCGCTAGCGTCATTAAAGTTGTTGGCTTCAGAATAGAATGGGTAGTGTGAAACCCAAACAGCAGGATCTTCTTTGTAAGAAGTACCATCAGAATTTTTATTTTCCAAATACGCTTTCAAAGCATCGATGGTGCCGTCAGCTGCATATGTTTTTTCGCTTTTTGAAAACAAACCTCCATCATCATGGGACTTTTGGAACCAATAGTTGTTGGCGCAGTAGAAACGTACGCCTTTATACTTGAATGCGAAGTGTTCTATTACAAAATCGGCATCACATTCGGTGTCATAAATGCGATCAACGGTAAAACCACCGTTTGTTGCAGCGGTATTATAATGATTTTTTACAGCATTGAGTGATGTTCTATCGTGTGAAGTACCTGTAGAATTATAGGTTAAATCCCCGTTGTTCCAATAATAATCAGGTAATAAATCGTGGTTTCCAGTCAGAGTGATGAATGGGATTTCTGCATCAGCGAAAGGCTTCATCGCACTGTTGAAATTGCTTGCAGAACCAGCATTATCTTCATCCATGTCGCCTAAACAGAATACGATGTCGGCTTTTCCTTCATATCCGGGAAGCTCATCAAATGTATATGTGCTATTAATCATATTCGTAGCCTTAGTTTGCATATCAGCAACGCTTATACCAGAACCTTCTGCTACGTGTGGGTCAGAGAACATCACCACAGTGAAGTACTGTCCGGCTGTAAAGCGGAAAGAGTAAGCTTTGCCGTCGTAAACGAACGTTTCAATCTCCATTTCGGTAATGAATGTTTCTTTCGGATTAGGAGTGATGTCTTCTGCATTCACTACAACATCATTGACTTTAATAGTCATTTTGTCACCTAAACTGTTCAAGTCTGTACCGTCCGGTAACTGAATCAACTGACTACCATCTGCTTGGGTTAGCGTCTCAGTGTCTAAACCATTGAAGGTAATCTCCATTTGAGCCATGGCAGAGCCGCAGAACAACAGCCCAAAGCACATGCTGAGAAGTTTCTTCTTCATAAGATTTTATTTTTGGTTAATATTAATGTTCTTTTTAATCCTAAGGCATACTACCTCAAGATACAAATCGGTGCAAAATTATATATTATAATTTGCGTCGTATACTTTTAGAAATAATAATTAATTTTTTTTAACAAAATAATCCCGCTCATAGATGTGCGAGAGCACCTCTTTTTTCACCTATTAAAAATACCTACTTTTAAGTATGGTGCGTGTCGCAGAATCTTCGTACCTTTGTAAAATACGAAGGTACTTCCGCTCGCTGTGAAAATATTCAAGTAAACTTGACGTTTTTTCGCTCGCTTATTCGTACCTTTGTTGCAAAATTATGCGAGTTTTATAAAAAGGTATCAAAAACAATATATAATAAGGTGTAATTATGGAAATGAATTTTGACAGCTGGGCCGGCTTTAAAGGCGAACAGTGGAGAAAGGAAATTAACGTTCGTAATTTCATTCAACACAACTACACCCCCTATACGGGTGACGATTCTTTCTTGCGTCCCTCATCTGAGAAAACCCGTAAGGTATGGAACAAATTGACAGAAATGTTCAAGGTGGAGCGTGAGAAAGGTGTGTATGACACTGAAACTAAGTTCCCACAAACCATTACTACATACGGACCGGGTTATATTGACAAGGAGAATGAGGTGGTGGTAGGTTTGCAGACTGATGCTCCATTGAAGCGCGGTATCTTCCCGAAGGGTGGTATTCGTATGGTGGAGAACAGTTTGGAGGCATACGGTTATCATCTTGATCCGATGACCAAAGAAATCTTTACAAAATATCGCAAGACACACAACGAAGGTGTGTTCTCTGCTTATACCGACGAGATGGTGGCCGCACGTCGTTCGGCTATTATTACCGGTTTGCCTGATGCATACGGTCGTGGTCGTATCATCGGTGACTACCGTCGTGTTGCACTCTATGGTACAACTCGTTTGATTGAGGACAAAAAGGTGTTCCAACAACGTCTGGACATTCAGGAGTTGAACGATGAGATTATCCGTAACCGCGAGGAGGTGACTGAGCAGATTCGTGCGTTGAAGGATTTTGAGAAGATGTGTGCCGGTTATGGCTTTGACGTGACTCGTCCGGCTAAGGATGCTCGTGAAGCTGTACAATTCGTTTATTTGGCTTACTTGGCAGCGGTGAAGGATCAGGATGGTGCGGCAATGTCTATCGGACGTACTGCAACATTCCTTGATATCTATATCGAAAAAGATATTCGTGAAGGTAAGTTGACAGAAGAGGAAGCACAGGAATTGGTGGATCAGATGATCATCAAATTGCGTATCGTACGTTTCTTGCGTACTCCTGAATACAACGACTTGTTCTCAGGTGACCCTGTATGGGTGACTGAATCATTGGGTGGTATGGGCTTGGACGGTCGTACGCTCGTGACCAAGACTTGTTTCCGCTATTTGCATACATTGTACAACCTCGGTCCCGCTCCGGAACCAAACTTGACAGTGCTGTGGGCTGATCAGTTGCCAGAGAACTGGAAGAAATTCTGTGCAAAGGTGTCTATCGACACTTCTGCCATTCAATATGAGAATGACGATTTGATGCGTGTGGATTACGGTGATGACTACGGTATCGCATGCTGCGTATCACCAATGAAGATTGGTAAGCAAATGCAGTTCTTCGGAGCTCGTGCCAACTTGGCGAAGTGTTTGTTGTATGCCATCAATGGTGGTCGCGACGAGGTGAGCGGTGCTCAAGTGTCTCCGAAATTTGCTCCTATAACCAGCGAATACCTGGATTATAATGAGGTGATGGAGAAATTTGAGCAGATGATGCGCTGGTTGGCAAAGGTGTATATCAATGCGTTGAAGATTATTCACTATATGCACGATAAGTATGACTATGAGGCTTACGAAATGGCATTGCACGATGGCGATGTTCAGCGCATCCGTGCTACAGGTATCGCCGGTTTGTCTATCGTGGCAGACTCATTGGCTGCTATTCGTGATTGTAAGGTACGTGTCATCCGTGATGAGCGTGGTTTGGCTGTGGACTTCGAGCGTGAAGGCGACTATGTACCATTCGGTAACAATGATGAGCGTACCGATGCTATCGCAGTGGAAATCACTGAGAAGTTCATGAATTTCTTGCGTCAGCACGAGACTTATCGTAACGCTATACCGACTCAAAGTATCTTGACTATCACCAGCAACGTGGTATATGGTAAGAAGACGGGTTCTACTCCTGACGGACGTAAGGGTGGTACTCCGTTTGCTCCGGGTGCTAACCCGATGAACGGACGTGACGTGAAGGGTGCTGTGGCTGCATTGGCTTCTGTGGCTAAGTTGCCGTTCCATCACTCACACGACGGTATCTCCTATACCTTCGCTATCTCTCCTGCAACATTGGGTAAGGAGCGTGACATTCAAGTGAGCAACTTGGTAGGTTTGTTGGATGGTTACTTCACTCCGGACGGCGGTCAGCATCTGAATGTGAACGTGTTTGATAAGGACTTGTTGATTGATGCAATGGAGCATCCTGAGAAGTATCCGCAACTTACTATCCGTGTGTCCGGTTATGCTGTGAACTTCGTGAAACTGACTCGCGAACAGCAACTTGACGTGATATCTCGTACCATCAATCAGGCATTGTAAGAAATAATTTTAACGATTAACCTTAACGTTGACTTTAACTGTTATCGTTATAGTTACCGTTATAGTTACCGTTATCGTTATCGTTACCGTTACCGTTATCGTTACCGTTACCGTTATCGTTATCGTTAAAGTTGGTGTTACTATGATTATAGGAAAAATACATTCATTAGAGAGTTTCGGGACCGTTGACGGTCCCGGAATTCGTTTTGTGACCTTTATGCAAGGATGCCCCTTACGTTGTCAGTATTGTCATAATCCTGACACATGGGATGTGAATGCAGAGGTGAAATACAGATGGACACCACAACAATTGCTGGATGAGGTGTTGCGCTACAAGAGTTTCATCAAAAGTGGAGGTGTGACACTGACGGGGGGGGAACCGCTGTTGCAGGCGGACTTCTGCAGGGAGTTTTTCCGTTTGTGTAGAGAAGTTGGCATACATACGGCCATTGATACGTCAGGGGCTGTAATGAATGAAAGGACGTTGGCTGTGTTGGATTATACCGACTTGGTACTGCTTGACATCAAGGCGCTGCATCCGGAGCATTGTAAAAAAGTGTGTGGAGCGGATGGTAAGAACGCATTGCGTCTGCTCGACGAACTGGAGCGTCGGGGCATTGAGACATGGGTGCGCCATGTGGTAGTGCCGGGACTGACGGATGACGATCAGCAATTGGATGAACTGTATGAGTATGTGTCCCGTTATCAGGTGGTGACCAAGATAGAGTGGTTGCCTTACCATACGATGGGGGTGTTCAAATACAAGGAATTGGGGTTAGATTACCCACTCGATGGTGTTGAGCCACTTTCAGCGGAACGAATAAGTATAATCCGCAAAAAAATCATAAAAAAATGAGTGTTTCGGTGGGAATGACAGAAGAATTACTACCTTTAACGCGATTTTTATTTATAACAAAAAAATAATGATTATGAAAAAATGGTTAGGGATGTCGTTGGCAACATTGTTGGCGGTATCATGTACACAGAATGGTTATAAGGTGACTTATACCACCGATAACGATAGTGTAGAGAAGGTTTATCTGTATGCGCAAGCTACAGGAGAGTTGTTGGATAGTGCTGACTGCAAGGATGGTGTGGCTGTAATCGATGGTGAAATGGAATTGCCGGTGTTTGCTGTTTTGATTCCGCAGCAGGCAAAGACTACGGTGAAGTTGGTGGTAGACAATGAACCGGTAGAAGTGGTCAATAAAGCAGATGTCATCGAGGTAATCGGTTCTGAACTCAATGAGAAATATCGTGTGGTGGTAAGTAAGATTGACGAAATCGGTAAGAAATCACAAGAATTGATGGAGAAGGCACAAACTATCGCTATGGAGCATGGTGGCAGATTGCCGGACAGCATCAGTGCGGAGTTGTCAGCAAAGTACTATGAGTTGATGAACGAAAAGGTGGCGTATATCAAAGAGTCAATTGAGCAACATAAGGAAGATTTGATCTCTGCCGGACTGATTGCTATCTACAATAGTCAATTGGATATTAAGGAGGTTGAAGAGTTCTTGAAGGATTATAAGTTCAGCAACCATCCTATCTTGACAAAGGTGAAAGAGTACATCCAGGCCTTGAAACGCAAGGAAGTGGGTGCTGATTTCGTTGACTTTACCATGAATGATATGGAGGGAACACCCCGTAAGTTGTCGGATTATGTAGGTAAGGGCAATTATGTGTTGGTGGATTTCTGGGCCAGCTGGTGCGGTCCTTGTCGCAGAGAGATGCCGAATGTAAAGGCTGCCTATGATCAGTTCCACCCGAAGGGTTTTGAAATCGTAGGTATCTCATTGGATAACGATAAGGAAGCTTGGGCGAAGGCTACTGAACAAATGGGTATCACATGGCCACAGATGTCTGACCTGAAGGGTTGGGAATGTGAAGCTGTTGATCTCTATGGTATCCGCGGCATTCCGGCTACCATCCTCTTCGGTCCTGATGGTAAGGTGGTTGCAGCTAATTTGCGTGCTGAGGCTTTGCAGAAAAAATTGGAAGAGGTATATCAATAATAGAGGACTTTCCCTTGAGAAAGGGAATCAATACAAGAGGCATTCTTCATGATGAAGAGTGTCTCTTGTGGTTTTAACGGAAACTTTAGTTATTAACTTTAACTTTAACGTTGACTTTAACTGTTACCGTTATCGTTACCGTTGTAGTGAGTTCGGACCGTCCGTTGGTTGGTTTATTTCTCTTTCGCTTGTCCGAAAGGAAAGCTTTGTCAGTGATAAAAAAAGAAGCACCCTTCGCATGAAGGATGCTTCCTGTAGTATCATTCTTCCTCCTTGAGGAGGAGCCGGGGGAGTCCCTTTTTTTTAGAAGTGGAAATCCAAACCAATACCTACAGCGTCGCTCTTACGAGTGTATCTGTCGATGATGTTATTGCCACGGTTGATAGTCTTGTCACCATAGAATGAGTGCATGTAACCGATGTTCATGCTCAATATCTTGCACAGGCGAGCCTTTGCACCCAAGCAAACGCTTAATGATGAAATGTTGAAGTTGGTGTCTTGCATGCCGTTGTCAAAGTTGAACTTAGTGCGTTGACCACCGCAGCTCAATGTCAACCAATTGTTTACATCATACTCAGTACCGAAGGTAACTTCCCATGTGTTATGAGCTACAGCTGTAGCAGAACCTTTGGCATCCTTGTCAAAGTAGTAGTTAAAACCACCCATCAAACGGAAGTTGTCCATTACAGAATATTGAGCACCCAAAGTCAAAAGAGCAGGGATGTCTGAACGAACCTTAGCACCGTTGGCATAAGCAGGCATCAAAGCGTCTACGTTTGCAGAGTTGTTAGATTCGTTTTCCAATTCAATTTTGGTCTTGAACTCATACTTAGCTGCCAAGTTCAACTTGCCGAGGTTAACATCAATACCGAGGATAGGGGTGATACCCAAACCGCTTTGTTGACAGTCCAAATTATAGTCAGACATCATTGCTGCGGCTGTTCCGGCTTTAGTAGCAAGACCTTGATAATACTGAGCATTGGCCATGTCGCCTGCTGCTGCATATTGTTGAGCAGCTGCAATCGCTTGGTTCATTTGGGTGCTGTATACAGAGGCGTCAACTCCATTTACAGTGATACCGCTGATGGCGCCGGTATAACCGCTCTTTGCGATAACGCCGCGTGCACCTGCAAATACAGAAACGTGTTTGCCAATTTTATAGGTTGCACCTACTTGAATACCATAGAAATATTGCTCACCGGTTAAGTTCTGATTCAAACTATAAGAATAAGGAACTGAACCTGCGATGGTGCTTGCCATTTGTCCACCTACCAATTGCTCAAACATCGGAAGACCGTTGGCGAACTCGCATGCACCGCCACCACCACCGATAGCGAATTGTGCTGATACAGACCATTTGTCATTGATAACATAAGCTGCTTGGAAAGAAGGGATGACGGGAGCCTGTGCTCTACCTTCAAACTTCTTGTAAGTAGTACCGTTTTCAGTGATGCCACTTCCGTTGGTGTTGAATGCATAGAAAGGAGCAGAACTGATCATTTGGCGTTTTTGCCATGCGGCTTGCCAGTTTAAAGAAAGGTGGAAACCTTTCGGTAAGAATGCGATACCGGCAGGGTTGCTGTATACACCATCGATGTCAATGGCTGCGGAACGAGCCGGGTTGCGCAAAAAAGCTACATTCTGATTTGTGTTGGTCAAAAGACCGCCCGCGAAAGTTGCACTTGAAACTAATAGTGCCATCGCTGTTAAAAAGATGTTTTTCTTCATAATTAAAACATTTTATCAATAAATCGGGTGCAAAGTTAGTGGTTTCTACTTATATTCACAAACAAAAACACAAATTTGTTTTATCCTTGATAGTTTTATTTACAACTATATATTATAACCCCTCTATCACATCAGAGTATTCTTTCTAAAGTTCCCGTTCCCGTTCCCGTTATCGTTAAAGTTAATGTTATTGTTCCCGTTATCATTAAAGTTAAAGATAAAATCATTGGTAAGGCGAAAAAACTTTCGTACCTTTGCGGCTCAATAATAATATATAATAAGGAATAAGACATGTTCGACAATTTAAGTGAAAGACTGGAACGCTCGTTCAAGATATTGAAGGGTGAAGGAAAGATCACGGAAATTAACGTGGCCGAGACACTCAAGGATGTGCGTAGAGCCTTGCTCGATGCCGACGTAAACTATAAAGTGGCCAAGACATTTACTGATACGGTAAAGCAAAAGGCTTTGGGGCAGAATGTGCTCACAGCCGTTCGTCCAAGTCAGTTGATGGTGAAGATTGTGCATGATGAACTGGCTGAGTTGATGGGTGGCGAAACGGCTGAATTGAACCTAAGCGGTCATCCCACTGTCATCTTGATGGCAGGTTTGAATGGTGCGGGTAAGACTACACTGTCCGGAAAATTGGCGCTGATGCTCAAGAGTAAGAAACGCAAGAACCCGTTGTTGGCAGCTTGTGATATCTATCGTCCGGCTGCTATTGACCAGCTGAAAGTGCTGGGTGAACAAATCGGAATTCCGGTATATAGCGAACCTGAGAACAAGGATGCGGTACAGATTGCACAAAACGCTATTAAGGAAGCCAAGTCGAGAGGTTACGATACGGTGATTGTCGATACAGCCGGTCGTTTGGCTGTGGATGAGCAGATGATGCAAGAGATTGCTGCCATTAAGGAAGCGATTCAGCCGACAGAAACGTTGTTCGTGGTGGATGCCATGACGGGTCAAGATGCTGTGAATACGGCTAAGGAATTTAACGACCGTTTGGATTTCGATGGAGTAGTGCTGACCAAATTGGACGGTGATACCCGTGGTGGTGCGGCTTTATCTATTCGTACAGTGGTGAACAAACCCATCAAGTTTGTTGGTACCGGCGAGAAGATGGAGGCTATTGATCAATTCCATCCATCACGTATGGCCGACCGTATTCTGGGAATGGGTGACATCGTATCATTGGTAGAGAAAGCTCAAGAACAATACGATGAGGAAGAGGCACGTCGCTTGCAAAAGAAGATAGCCAAGAACCAATTCGATTTCAATGACTTCATGGCACAAATTCAGCAAATCAAGAAAATGGGTAATTTGAAGGATTAGGCAAGCATGATTCCGGGAGTGGGCAAGGCCATAAAGGATATTGATATGGATGATGATGCATTCAAGAGTATAGAGGCCATCATTCAAAGTATGACACCGAAAGAGCGCGAAAAACCGGAAATTCTCAATACCAGTCGTCGAAACCGTATCGCGAAGGGTTCCGGTACCAATATTCAAGAGGTGAATCGACTCATCAAACAATTCGATCAGATGCGTAAGATGATGAAGATGATGACCGGCAGTAAGATGGGGCAGATGATGGGCAAGATGCCCAACCTTCCCGGTATGCCGAAAATGCCTAAGTTTTAACGATTAAAAGAGATTTATGCAGATTATAGACGGAAAGGCAACAGCCGCACAAATCAAGGCTGAAATTGCAGAAGAGGTAGAACGTATCGTTGCAGGTGGAGGTAAGCGTCCTCATTTGGCAGCTATTTTGGTGGGACATGATGGAGGAAGCGAGACTTATGTGCGCAACAAAGTGTTGGCTTGTGAGGCTTGCGGGTTCAAGTCCACACTGCTTCGTTTTGAGGATGATATTACTGAAGCAGAGTTGTTGGCAGAAGTGGACCAACTGAATCAGGATGATGACGTTGATGGGTTTATCGTTCAGTTGCCCTTGCCTCGTCATATCTCAGAACAGAAGGTGATTGAGGCGATAGACTATCGTAAGGATGTGGATGGTTTTCATCCAATCAATGTGGGACGTATGGCTATCGGTTTGCCTTGCTATATCTCTGCTACGCCGAAAGGTATCCTTGAGTTGTTGAAACGTTATCATGTGGAAACCAGCGGAAAGAAATGTGTCATTTTGGGACGTAGCAATATCGTGGGTAAGCCCATGGCACAGTTGATGATGCAGAAACAATATGGTGATGCTACAGTGACAGTGTGCCATAGTCGTAGCAAGGACTTGAAAAAAGAGTGTCGTGAGGCGGATATCATTATCGCAGCAATCGGTCAACCGGATTTTGTGACTGCCGACATGGTGAAAGAAGGGGTTACTGTTATTGATGTGGGTACAACACGTGTGCCCGATGCAACAAAAAAGAGCGGTTTCCGTTTGAATGGTGACGTGAAGTATGACGAGGTGGCTCCGAAGTGTGCCTATATCACTCCCGTTCCCGGTGGTGTAGGTCCGATGACCATCTGTATGCTGATGAAGAATACCCTTTCAGCCGGAAAGAAAGAGTTTTTTGACTAAAAAGCAGCGGAAAAGTTTGCAGATTCAATAATAATGCGTATCTTTGCATCGCTTTAGGAAAGAAATGCCGGTGGGCATCATTCTGTAAGAATTTGATGGTGACTATAGTTCAGTCGGTTAGAGCGTCAGATTGTGGTTCTGAATGTCATGGGTTCGAATCCCATTAGTCACCCCAAGAAAAACATCGGGTCTTCAATTGAAGGCCCGATGTTTTTTTGTGCTTGTATGAATGTGTTAAACTTATTGTCTTATGCAAATTCAAGATTCAGCGCGTCGCGGAGTTTCTGTAGCGACGGGTTGCTTTTGCACATGGCAATGTATTGCTGCGGTTTGCTGTAGATACGTGTCACTTCCTGTGGTTTGGCGGTACGCACTTGCATGGTAATCTTTTTGTTGTGTAGTTGTTGGCGCATGTGAGCCTCTATGCGGGGAGCCATTCGTGTCATGTAGACCTTTACTTGGTCGTTGTCAACTACTACCTCGAATGTTTCGTCCTTGATCAGTTTGGGACGGATGATTTTCATGCGTTGTGCCATGGCGGTCTCTTCCTGCGGAAGCAGATTGACAAACTCATGCCAATAGAAACAGATGTTGTCTTCTGTGACAGTGAAGTCCTCATTCTCATTTACAAGTGTACCTTTTTCTTCATTCGCTATCGGTGTGGTTGGTGTTGTTGTGGCTGTTCCCGTCGTTTTGCGAATGGATGTGCCGAAAGAGGAAATTTTGACCTTGGGTTTGTCCTGTTCTGTGTTGTTGCCAATGGGTAAGGGTGACTGCCGGGGAGTGTAAGTGTTCTCGTTTCTTTCCGTAGTGGGGGCAACCTTCTCAGCCTGCGCCTGAGGCGCACGCTGATTCACCGGAGCGGTAGTTGTTATTGCTTCGGTTGGTTGAGTGAATATGGGTTTAAGTATCTTCTCAGGGCAAAGCCCCGAGCCCACGGCATCGTCTTCTAAAGTGAGTTGTGCCAACTGGATGAGTGTGATTTCTACCAACAAACGTTTGTTTTTGCTCTGGCGGTAGTTCAAATCACAGTCATTGCACAACTTGATGGCATTGTACAGGAATTTGGCAGGGCATTTCTTTGCTTGTTCCTGATAGCGCGTGCGGATATTCTCGCTGACTTCCAGCAGAGGAATGGTTACTTCGTCTTTACCCACCATCAAATCGCGCAGATGTGCTGCCAATCCGGTGATAAAATGACTGCCGTCAAATCCCTTGTTGAGAATCTGATTGAAGATGAGCATGCATTGTGCCACGTCGTTGGCGAGGAAATGGTCTACGAGTTTGAAATAGTGTTCGTAGTCTAAGACATTGAGAGTCTCAATAATTTTCTGATACGTAAGGTTGCCACCGGTGAAGCTGACGGTTTGGTCAAAGATGGACAGTGCGTCGCGCATACCACCGTCTGCCTTTTGGGCGATGATGTTCAGTGCTTCCGGTTCGTATGAGATACCTTCCTTTTCTGCCACAAATTGCAGGTGGTTCATGATGGAACCGATGCTCATGCGGTTGAAATCATACACTTGGCAACGACTTAGGATGGTGGGCAATATCTTATGCTTCTCTGTTGTTGCCAATATGAATATCACGTAGGAGGGCGGCTCCTCCAAAGTCTTGAGGAACGCATTGAAAGCGGCAGCCGACAACATGTGTACCTCGTCGATGATGAATACTTTGTATTTGCCAACCTGTGGCGGTATTCTCACCTTGTCGATCAAGGAACGGATTTCCTCTACCGAGTTGTTGGATGCTGCGTCCAGTTCATGAATGTTCATGGAGCGTTGCTCATTGAAAGCTCTACATGATTCACATTCGTTGCACGCCTCTCCGTTTTCTTGGGGACTGAGACAGTTGATGGTTTTTGCAAAGATACGTGCGC
>JAGBUF010000086.1 GCA_017630975.1 Paraprevotella sp.
AGACGGCTGACCTAATTTAATATATCCCAATCCGACCTCCTGCAACACTTTGATTTTATTCAGGATATTGGGTTGATTCTCAAAAAACTCAACTGCTCTATTGATGGTCATATCCAACACATCGGCAATGGACTTACCTTTGAATCTTACCTCTAATGTTTCTCTATTGTAACGTTTGCCATGACAAGCCTCACAAGGAACATATACATCAGGCAAAAAATTCATTTCAATCGTTTTATACCCATTGCCTTTACATGTCTCACATCTTCCTCCCTTTACGTTAAAAGAAAACCTGCCCGGTTTGTAACCTCTGATTTTAGCTTCGGGGAGACTAACGAATAGAGAACGGATATCATTAAATACCCCGGTATATGTTGCGGGATTGGAGCGTGGTATTCTTCCCAAAGGCGACTGGTCGACACAAACCACCTTATCAATAAACTCCAATCCTTCAATAGCATCATATTGCAAAGGTGTTTTCAATGAACGGTAAAAATGTTGTGATAAAACGGGTTGCAATGTTTCGTTGATTAAAGTAGACTTTCCACTACCAGACACGCCTGTGACACAAATAAGTTTTCCTAATGGAAAATCAACATTAACATTTTTCAGGTTATTACCGCATGCACCCATTATTTTCAGAGTCTGACCACTGCCTTCGCGCCTTTTGACCGGAACCTCTATTTTTGCTGTTCCATTGAGATAGGAAGACGTTAAGGTGTTGCTTTTCAACAATTCTTCGGGTGTACCTTGAAATACGACCTCACCACCCAATCGTCCTGCTTTGGGCCCCATATCAATAACATAATCCGCATTGCGCATCATATCTTCATCATGTTCAACGACAACAACGGTATTCCCTGTATCACGTAAAGCCTTCAAAGAATTGATTAAGCGACGGTTGTCACGTTGGTGCAAACCGATACTCGGTTCATCCAGAATGTACAGCACATTCACCAACTGTGAACCTACTTGTGTTGCCAATCTGATTCGTTGACTTTCACCTCCTGACAACGATACGGAAGAACGGTTCAAAGAAAGGTAATCCAAACCTACGTCCAACAAGAACTTCAATCTGGTTCTTATTTCTTTCATAATTTCCTCAGCTATCACACGTTGCCTTTCATTCATCATATTTCCGGCTTCCAACATCCAAGCGTATAATTCGCTGATATCCATTTGCGAAAGTTCAGCTATATTCTTGTCACCAATGCGAAAATGTAATGCCTCTTTATTCAATCGCAATCCATTACACTCAGGACAAGTTACAGTCTTGGAAAACTGGTCAGCCCATTTCTGTACTGTTGCAGAATCATCAGCATCCTGCATATTTTGAATATATTTTACTACGCCTTCATAGTTGACGTAATAATCGGTTGTAGTGTGTACCAGTTCTGCTTTTATTCTTACCCGATCTATCGTGCCATAAAATATTTCTTGCAAAGCTTCTTCCGGTAAATCCTTGACTTTGGTCTTCACATCTACCTCATAACGTTCGAGCAAAGCATCGATCTGCCAAAATATCATACTATTACGATATTTACCCAAAGGAAGAATTGCTCCTTCATATATGGAAATGTCCCTGTCAGGAATAACTTTGTCCATATCAATCAGATTGACGCATCCCAAGCCCTTACAGCGAGGACATGCGCCATGGGGGGAATTGAATGAGAAATTATGTGGTGCAGGATCATGATATGACAGTCCCGTCTCTGGACACATCAAACGTTTACTATAATGCCTTCTTTCATGTGTTTCAGCATCCAACACCACAATTTGTCCATCACCTTGTTGCATGGCAATGGCAATAGTATCTTTCAAACGCTTATCATCCTTTTCTTGCACACGTAATTTGTCCACAACAATCTCTATGCTGTGATTCTTATAACGATCCAGTTTCATTCCGTGTGTCACTTCCGTAATCACCCCATCAACACATGCATACAGATATCCCTTGCGACGAATGGTCTCAAACAATTCTTTATAATGACCTTTTCTATTATGGACAACCGGAGCCAGTATATAAATACGTCTGCTTTCATAATCTCTGACAATCAGTTGGATGACTTGTTCTTCAGTATAACGGACCATCGGCTTTCCTGATAAATACGAATAAGCCTGCCCTGCACGTGCATACAACAAACGTAGGAAGTCATAGATTTCGGTGGTCGTACCTACTGTTGAACGTGGATTCTTATTGGTGGTTTTCTGTTCGATTGAAATTACAGGACTCAAACCAGAGATTTTATCTACATCGGGGCGTTCAAGATTTCCCAAAAAATTACGGGCATAAGCAGAAAAAGTTTCAATATACCTGCGCTGGCCCTCGGCGAAAATGGTGTCAAAAGCTAATGACGACTTTCCACTTCCACTTAGACCGGTAATGACTGTCAGACTGTTACGAGGTAGTTCAACATCAATATTCTTGAGATTATGAACTCTAGCTCCAATCACCTTTATCTTATCTTTTTCCTCAACCGCCATGTCCACTAATTTTACTGATTCCCTTTCGTATAGCCGGTCAACACATTGACATCACGCCTAATCTTATACTCTTTTCCATCTGCGCCACGCGCTTGTACGACGACAAAATAAACTCCATCTTTAACAGTCGTTCCATTGACCTTGCCGTCCCAACCTCCATCTAAAGTATCCCAAGAATATAACTTCTGTCCCCACCTATTGAAGATAGTAGCTTTAAAACTTACGATAGACTCATAGCCTTCTTTCGCTCTATAGATATCATTGTATCCATCATCATTAGGAGAAAATGCATTGGGCATTTCCAAAACAGATTCACTGATAGATACAACGAAAGGGGTGGCCTCTCCCTGCTCGGGATATACGATGGTATCATTACCATGAACAAAAGTAGCATAAAACTGGATATAAAAACTTCCGCTTTCAACAAACGTATATTCCAGATTTTCTTCAAACCGATGTATGATGGGCGACTTTTCCTGACCTTCGCGATATATCTTCCACTCATAACGTACAGAATAATCTCCCAAATCTGTAATATTGGAGGTAAACTTCCCTTGTAAAGGTGCAGACTGCGCATCAGTCGCATCATTGATTTCTTCTCCTTTAGATGTAATATAAACAGCTTCCGGATGCACAGTTGGATATATTGTCTGTCCCCATCCTTGTAATGACAACATGGAAAAGAGAACCAATGAAAACATTTTCAATACCTTCTTCATATCTAAATTTATTTATGCAAAAATAATGTTTCCCGTTGAAATAACGACTTTTTTTACGTACTTTTGTCCTCAATAGAAGAAAAATAGAATGGTACAGATGAAAAGATTTATAAATACTTTTGCGGTTTTCTTCATCCTTCAATACGGACTATATGCACAGGTATCCGATACGTTTGTACATACCATCCAACCGGGAGAAACCATATATTCCATTGCCAGAACCTATAAAGTCAGCCCACAAGAAATATTGACTATAAATCCTTCTGCGGGAGATGGCATCAAAAACGGAGAAAAACTATTCATTCCACAATCTGCAGATAAGGTAGACGAGCAGGGGTATCATACCATATCCCAAGGGGAGACTTTA
>JAGBUF010000087.1 GCA_017630975.1 Paraprevotella sp.
CTGAGACGTTTGACAGGATACCATAATGCGATGTATCCTACGATAAGTACGGTAATAAAAATGAGGAATACATCTTGCAGATGGATGCTGACAGGATATGAGTCAATGACAAAATTTCCGGAGGAGTCGCCTAAGGTGATAAAACCGAATGTCTGTTGCAGATAACAAATGATAAGACCTATACCCACCCCAATTATTGCTCCGATTGTAGAAATTAACCGTCCCTCAAATAGGAAAATTCGAATAATCTGTTGGTTTGTTGCTCCTAAATGACGTAAGGTTTGTACGTCTTCTTTCTTCTCAATGATGAGCATGGAAATGGAGCCTACTATATTGAAACAAGCCACCAAGAGAATGAATGTAAGAAATAGATAAGCAATGAGCTTTTCCACTTCCATGATGCGGAATACATCTTCTTGTTGTTCGTACCGATCCTTTACTTCAAATTCATCTCCCAGTAAACTCTTGATTTCTTTTTGTGCCTGAGAAATGTTTGTACCGTTCTTTAATTTTATTTCTATAGCAGATATACGGTTTTGCTGATCAAATAGTTTCTGTGCGAAACCGAGGGATGTCAAGATGTAGTTAGCATCGTACTTGGCTTGTTTGACTGCAAAAACGACACCGGGAGAATAGAGTTCGTCTTGATTGAAACCGGACATTGGGTTGGCAGGATTGATGCGCTCGCCCTTTCGTGGAGCGTAGACTTGTATCGGTTGCTCGAATGTGGCATTTAGTCCTAATTGGGAAGCCAATTGTATGCCAAGAACTCCGAATTCGAGGATGTCGGCATGTAGAACGAAAGTTCCCTCTCCGTATAAGATTTGTGACAAATCTGTAGCGCTTTCAAATTGGTCATCAACTCCTTTGATGTTGACCATGGCTTGTCGTTTGTTGGCAACAATCAATGCTTTGTCTTCAAGTGTGTTGGTGCAAAACTCAATATAATGGAGCTGTTTGAGTTCTAAAAGCTTAGGGTGATTGGCTTCTATGGTTTTCCCTTTTACTGGTACAATTTTTAATTCCGGGTCAATGGAAGTGAAAAAGGAAGCAACAAGGTCTTGAAAACCATTGAAGACAGACATGGTACAAACCAACGCCATGGTGGCAATAGCTACACCGCCAACGGAAATCGCAGAAATGATATTGATGGCATTGTGCGATTTCTTGGAGAAAAGGTAGCGTCGTGCGATGTGGAGCGGAAAATTCATTCTTTCAACAGTTTGTCAATGTTCTCAATGTAATCCAAAGAGTCGTCAACAAAAAATTTCAGTTCGGGAATGATACGCAATTGATGGCGTACGCGTCCGCCCAATTCATAGCGGATGGCTTTCATATTGTCGTTGATGTTTTTTACGATTTCCTCACTACGTTCACTGGGGAAGACACTGAGGTATGCGCGACATACACTTAAATCAGGACTGATGCGACATGCGCTGACAGAAACCAGGACACCTTTCATTCCTTTGGTTTGCAACATAAAGATTTCGCTCAGTTCCTTTTGTATGAGTCTTGCGATTTTGTTTTGTCTTGTAGTTTCCATATTTTTATTTATTTCTTTCTGATGATTGTTAATCCGTCACGTAAAGGGATAATTACTTTTTCCACATTGTTGTCTGTGGCAATACGGTGATTGAAGTCCATGATACCTTTGGTTTGTGCATCATTTTTGCGCAGTTCTTCTACCACATGTCCATCCCATAACGTATTGTCTGCTATGATATATCCTCCTGTACTGAGGCGAGGCATAATCATATCATAATAGTCGTTGTACTTTCTTTTGTCGCCATCCACGAAAGCCATGTCAAATGTTACGTCTAAACGGGGAACAAGTTCCAATGCATCTCCGATGATGAATTCTATTTGGTTGGCGTATGGTGACTTTTCTAACCAAGGACGAGTAAAATCCTCTTGTTCATCATTGATTTCAAAAGTGTACAGTTTGCCGTCCTTATCCATTCCCTCAGCCATACATAAGGCTGAATATCCACTGTATGTCCCGATTTCCAAGATATTTTTAGGTCGAATCATGCGGACCAACATTTTCAGGAGTCTGCCTTGAAGATGCCCGGAAGCCATTCTTGGGCGCAGGAGTTTTACGTTTGTATCTCGATACAGCGCTCTCAGGTATTCTCCCTCGTCATCAATATGATTCAATATATAATTCTCTATCAGGTCCGTTTCGTACATTTTCTTCGTTTTGATGGTTAATCTTGTGTGCTTCTTTGTAGGAATGCTTCAATGCCTAAACGATATGAGTCTAAACCGAATCCACATATAACCCCAACACAAGCTGCCGAAATCATGGAATGATGGCGGAAACTTTCTCTTTGATGCACGTTGCTGATATGTATTTCAATGACAGGTGCGCTGATGGCTTTGATGGCATCATGCAATGCTATTGAAGTATGGGTGTATGCACCGGCATTGAGAAGAATATAAGTGTCTTCAAAACCTACTTCGTGAATTTTGTTGATGAGTCCCCCCTCAACATTGCTTTGATAATAATCAATAGTAATTTGTGGGTATAGCTCACGTAGTTCTTGAAGGTATTCCTCAAAACTTTTACCTCCGTAGATTTCCGGTTCTCTTTTCCCTAAAAGATTCAAATTCGGTCCATTGATGATCAATACTTTCATGTGTCTTGTTTTGATTTCATGAATAATAGACAAAAATACAGAAAAGAAACGAAAGGTGGGCAGAATGGGGTGATATTTTGCAGTATTGATGCCTGAAAGCGTAAATATTATGTAAAAAGAGTATTGTAAAGGAATAAAATTCTAATTTTGTAATAAAAGAGTGCAGAGGGTGATGGACGAGAATAAAAAAAGAATACAAGAGATGTTGCCAATGCCTATAAAGCGTAGGTATAATCATTATTTACGTTTGGAACGTCGGCTTTCTGCGAATACGTTGGATGCTTATGAGAAGGATCTGGACAAATTCCTGGGATTTTTAAGTGAAGAAAAAGTTGGTTTCCGAGAAGTGTCATTAGACAATTTGCACCATTTTATCGCCGGTTTATACGATATTGGTATTCACTCTCGTTCTGTTGCCCGTATCATATCCGGAGTGCGTTCCTTCTATCGCTTTTTGACTTTAGAAAAGGAAATGGATTATGACCCGACCGATTTATTGGAGATGCCCCGTATAGGAAGACAACTTCCGGAAGTTCTCTCTTTGGAGGAGATTGACAACATGATTGGTGTGATAGATCTAAGTATGCCGGAAGGACAACGAAATAGGGCAATTTTGGAAGTGTTGTACAGCTGTGGATTACGGGTCAGTGAACTTTGTGATTTGAAATTGTCTGATTTGTTCCTGAACGAGGGTTTTATTCGCGTCAAGGGAAAGGGTACAAAGGAAAGGTTGGTGCCGATTTCGCAAAAAGCAATTGGCGAACTGAAAAATTGGTTTTACGATAGGAATGTAATTCAGATCAAACCAGGGCACGAAGATTATGTGTTCCTAAGTATCAGACGTGGTACCCAGTTGTCGCGCATTACCATTTTTTATTGGGTAAAGGAAACGGCATTAGCAGCAGGTATTATTAAGAAAATTAGTCCTCATACTTTTCGACATTCGTTTGCGACCCATCTGTTGGATGGTGGCGCAAATTTAAGAGTCATCCAGATGATGCTTGGGCATGAAAAGATTGCAGCAACAGAAATCTATACCCATATCAGCAGGAGTCGTCTGAGAGAAGAAATCTTATTGCATCATCCACGTAATAATCGTTCGTTAACGAAGGAAGACGTTTTATAGGAAGAAAAAGGTCCTAACATCCTGATTTAAGTAATATTTTGAGTTCAAACTGCTGAAAAGTGTATAAAGATTTGTATCTTTGCACAAATTATTAACTAAACTTAGTAATAGTATGTGTAAAAACTATTTTTTGATTTTGTCTTTGGCTGCAGTTGCAGCATTTACATCATGTAAGAAATTGGGTGAATTGTCTGCTGATAATTTCACTGTTACTCCGACTCCGTTGGAGGTAGTGGCAGGTAAGGTTCCTGCAACAATTGACGGTAAGTTCCCTGAGAAATACATGAAGAAGAAAGCCGTAGTGACTGTAACACCGGTATTGAAGTATGAAGGAGGAGAAGTGAAAGGTCAAAGCGCTACTTTCCAAGGTGAAAAAGTTGAAGGTAATGACCAAACCATCTCATACAAGGTAGGTGGAACTTATACCATGAAGGCTTCTTTTGACTACGTTCCGGCTATGCAGCAATCAGATTTGTATCTTCAGTTTGATGCTAAGGTTGGAAAGAAGACCGTAACAGTACCTGAGGTGAAAATTGGTTATGGTGTAGTTTCAACTTCTCAATTGTTGAAGAACACCTTGGCGTCTGTAAAACCTTCTTTGGCAGCTGACACTTATCAACGCATTATTGCTGAAAAGCAAGAGGCTAACATTAAGTTCTTGATTCAACAAGCTGCTGTACGCCAGTCTGAATTGAAATCTGACAACGTAAAGGATTTCGTGAAGATGATGAAACAAATCAATGATGAGCAAGAAACAATGCTTTTGAATAACATTGAGGTTTCTGCTTATGCTTCACCTGATGGCGCATTGGATTTGAATACACGTTTGGCTGAGCAACGTCAAGGCAACTCTGAGAAGTATCTTCAGAAAGAGTTGAAGAAACTCAAGATGGAAGCTCAAGTTGATGCGAAATATACCGCTGAGGATTGGGACGGTTTCCAACAGTTGGTTGCAGCCAGCAATATTCAGGATAAGGAAGTGATTGTACGCGTATTGTCTATGTACAATGATCCGGAAGAGCGCGAAGCACAGATTAAGAATATGTCTGTTATCTTCAAGGAATTGGCTGATCAAATTCTTCCGGAATTGCGCCGTGCACGTTTGACTTTGAACTATATGGTTGTAGGTCGTAGCGATGTACAGATCGAAGAACAATTCAAAGAAGATGCTTCTCAGTTGAGCGTAGAGGAAATGCTTTATGGTGCAAACTTGGATTTCATCACAGACAAAGAGGCATGGTACAAGAAGACTACCGAAATCTATCCTAACGATTTCCGTGCTTACAATAACTTAGGTTTGCTAGCCTATGAAAAGGGCGATTTTGCAAAGGCTGAAGAATTCTTCAATAAGGCTAAGGCGGTGAAGGCCGATGCTGCTGAAGTAAATGCAAACTTGGCTTTGATTGAGTTGGGTAAGGGCAATGTGGCTGTAGCTGAGACATATTTAGGTAAGGCTGCCGGTGCAGAAGGTTTGAACGAAGCATTAGCATGTTTGAACATTGCGAAGGGTTCTTATGGTAAGGCTGCAAGTACTGTAAAAGAAGTGGCTTCAAACAGTGCGGCTTTGGCACAAATACTGAACAAGGATTATGCTGCTGCAAAGAACACATTGGAAAATGTAGCTAATAAAGATGCGTATACTTCATATCTGAAGGCTGTTGTTGCAGCACGTACAAAGGATGCTGCAGCAGTAAGCGCAAACTTGCGTGATGCATTTGTATTGGATGCTTCTTTGATCAACCGTGCTAAGAAAGATCTTGAGTTTGCAGCATACAAGTCAATTATTGACGCATTCTAATAGATTCCAATAGATATGAAGAGATTCGTTCTCTATATCTTCATAGCATTCACCCTGCTGAGTTGCGGAGGAACCGAAGGCCGATTCCGGTTGGTAGGAGAATTTGAGCACCTGCGGCAGGGTGAATTCTATATTTATAGCAACGACGGAGGAACAAAAAGGTTAGACACGTTGAGGCTTGAGTTGGGTGAGTTTGAGTATGAGACCGATTTAGATGGGGAGGCTACTTATTATCTGCTATATCCCAATTTCTCGGAACAAGTCATTTTCGGGGCATCCGGTGATGTGGTTAAAGTCAAGGGAGATGCCCGTAATCTCAAACGTGTAGAGGTGACCGGTAGCCAGCCCAATGATGAAATGACCCGTTTCCGTCTGAGCCATATAGGTAAATCTGCGAAAGAAGTACGTCAGGCTGCAGCCGATTTTATAAAGGATCAACCGGCCTCTCCTGTCAGCGTTTTCTTGTTCAAACAGTATTTCTTGTTAGATACAAATACTGAGAAAACTGAATTGATAGCATTGTATCAACAACTTTGTCAAGCACAACCTGAGGACTTGCACCTTTTGCAATGGCAATCCGATGTGGAATCTTTGACGAAACGTTTGGCTGTAGGAGATACGTTGCCCGAATTTCGTTTGATGATGAAGGACAGCGCAGAAGTGAAAAGTTCGGATTTCAAAGGAAAGAATCTGTTGATTAATTTCTGGGCTTCATGGGAGAGTGAAAGTTCTGCTGCAATGTTCCGTATCAAGAGGATACGTCGTGATAATCCTGGGAAGATGGAGTTTGTGAGTATTTCATTGGATGTAAACAAAACTTCTTTAAAGAATATTGAAAGGATAGATAGTGTTGTTTGGCCCAGTTGTTGTGATTTGATGGGGTGGGGCAGCCCTGCACTGAAACAGTTTCATGTTCCTTCTATACCTTATTATATATTAGTGGGTGAGGACAATAGGATTAAAGCCGTCGGTTCTTCTTATAATGATGAAATACTCCCTGAGATAAATAAGATAATAGACAAATAATAGGGATATGTTGGTAAAGGTTTTCGGTGCATCTGTTCAAGGACTTTCTGCCCTTCCGGTAACGGTGGAAGTCAATGCTTCGCGAGGAATAAAATTCTTTTTGGTGGGGCTCCCCGATAATGCGGTGAAAGAAAGTCATGAACGTATAGTCGCAGCCATTGAAAATAGTGGTTACCGTTTTCCTACCAAACAGATTGTGGTGAATATGGCACCTGCTGACCTTCGCAAAGAGGGAGCCGGGTATGACTTACCTTTGGCAATCGGTATATTGGCGGCAGATGAGAAAGTAAGTCTTGACAAGTTAGAACGTACAATGATGATAGGCGAATTGAGTCTTGATGGTACGTTGCAACCTGTTAAGGGTGCTTTGCCAGTGGCCATTAAAGCCCGTGAAATGGGCTTTGAGAATCTGATAGTACCGGAACAGAATGTGCGCGAGGCTGCCGTTGTGAATCAGTTGAAAGTGTTTGGTGCTAACCACATGAATCAAGTAGTTCGCTTTCTGAATGGGGAGGATGTATTACAAATTACTGATGTAGATACACGTGCAGAATTTTATGCGCAACAATCCAATTTTGACTTTGATTTTGCCGATGTCTAAGGGCAAGAGCATCTCAAGAGAGCATTGGAAGTGGCAGCTGCGGGCGGTCATAATGTCATTATGATTGGTCCTCCGGGTAGTGGAAAATCCATGATGGCAAAGCGGCTTCCTTCTATTCTTCCACCTTTGTCTTTGTCGGAGAGTCTGGAGACCACCCAGATTCATTCTGTAGCAGGGAAATTGAATCAGGATTGTTCGTTGATAGCACAACGCCCGTTCCGTTCACCTCACCACACTATTTCACAGGTGGCTCTTGTTGGTGGTGGGCAGAATCCCCAGCCAGGTGAAGTTAGTTTGGCGCATAATGGAGTCCTGTTTTGTGATGAGTTACCGGAGTTTTCTCGTTCGGTATTGGAAGTGTTGCGACAACCTCTTGAGGATAGGCAAATCAATATTTCCCGTGCCAAGTACAGCGTTACCTATCCTTGTTCTTTTATGTTTGTGGCCTCAATGAACCCGTGTCCTTGCGGTTATTATAATCATCCACAGAAAGCATGTGTCTGTACACCCGGACAGATTCATCGTTATTTGCATAAGATTTCAGGTCCGTTACTCGACCGTATTGATTTACAGATAGAGATTACTCCTTTATCGTTTGAGGAACTGTCCCGTACAGCGCCGGGCGAGAACAGTGCCACCATCCGTGAGCGGGTCATGCGTGCAAGACAGATACAAGAGCAGCGGTATGCCGGTTGTCAGGGCGTACATTGTAATGCACAGATGAATTCTCGCATGCTCCGTCAGTATGCAGCATTGGACGAGCAAAGCACAGAAATGTTGCGTTCTGCAATGACACGTTTGCAACTCTCGGCACGTGCCTATGACCGTATTCTCAAAGTAGCTCGCACCATCGCCGATTTGGAGGGTTGTGAGAATGTCCTCACCCATCATTTGGCAGAAGCCATCGGCTATCGTAATCTTGATAGGGATGATTGGGCGGAAAGAGGATAGGACTATTTTTAGATAAATTTGTGAAAGCTCTTGGGCTTTATTTTATAGTGTGAACACCTTAAATATATCGTACGATGAAAAAAAATATCCTTCTGTTTTTATTGTGTGGTTTGTATTGTTCATTGTTGCAGGCTTCGTTGACTGATGGTGCCGAATATTACATTTTGAACGATTATTATGGTAAAGTGTTGGGAACGAGTGAAGACGGGACAACTCCCCGTTTGTCGAAAATCGGCTTGAATAAAGATTCTCTCAGTTATGTTTTCATTGCAGAGAAATCTTCGCAATCGGGTTATTATTACCTGCGCCTGAAAAGTACCGGAAAATATTTGGCAGCAAATAGTTCCAACGCATGGGGAGTGGTCTATCAGGAAGAAAAAGGAAGTGGTGATGCAGCGCTTTGGGCGTTGGACGTACAATTCGGACGTAAAATCGTGAATAAAAAATCGTCCTCAAAATGCTTAGGTTGCGATTGGACCCGTGATGATTATGTTGGCATCTATTACGACAAGACTTTCAAGAGTCTTTCTCGTTTCAGTGTTTTCCCAGCAAAGTCTGAGGGGTATGATGCATCTCTTGCCACAGCATCAACCGATGTTTTTGTGAATGAATACGGCAATCAGCAAAAGGATATCTATCGTTTGACTTCAGATATTACATTGTCGGAGCCAATTGACTTGCATCTATTGGCAAGCAACAAGGTCATCAATGGAGGAACGATAGACCTTACTCATGAAAAAGCGTGGGTGATATTTGAGAATGTACGCCCGAGTATGGTTGAAGCCATCTACCTCCAGTTTATCAAAGTAAACGGAA
>JAGBUF010000088.1 GCA_017630975.1 Paraprevotella sp.
GTGCCATTGTATCCGGCATCACTCTTTGCCCAGAAACTGAACTTGTAAGTACGCCCGCTCACAGCATTGATGCCCCAGAAACCTTCATTGCGGACACCGCTGCCGGCACCGGTCAGCGTTAATTTCAAAGCGCGGGTTTGAACTTTATTGATTAAGCCTTCACTTACTAATGTCGCTGCAGTACTACCAATTGGCCACCATTTGTCATACCAAGTTTGATTATCTTCAAACGAGCGATTATGAATCAACTCAGCATACAAACCACCATCACCGGCATGGTTGATTTCTTCAAAAAATATACCATAATGAGTGTTTCCTATTTTAGGACCACGACTGCCAGCGTCAAGGTTGATGGTAATCTGAGCGGATAAAAGGGCAATATAAAATATTGCCAAAAACGTAGAAAGTAAACGTTGGATGTTTGTTCTCATTTAGTAATGATGGTTAATTGTTTATGGCAAAGGTAATTAAAACCCCTAAAAAAACAATAAAAATGTTTGAATATGACTGGCCTGACCTTAATAAAAGCAAAAAACTGTGTCACAACATTTTGTCATGACACAGTCGCTTATGTAAACCTTAATGATTATTTTTCTACAAAGGTATTGAAGGAGTGAGGCTGTAAATTCAAGGATAAGAATTTTTTTCCGATTTTGATACATGTACTCTGTATTTCATCTGTAAAGTTTCCGGCGGTAATAATGTATCCTTTGTCGGAACGGAATACCACAACAGGAGTTTTTGAGTGTTCACGTCCGTTGTATCCGATAATTTTTGTTCCGGAAGCGACGAAATGACAGAAATGCTTATAGGCAAAATATTCTGCGGTATATCTCATCTTTCGGGTCTTGCTGTCCACTTGTATGAGAGCATTTTGTGACCATCCCCAGGGCGACATTCCATTGTCTTGGAGGATGAAGTTCCAATTGTAATATTCTTCACAACCATGCCCTAAATTGTCTGAAATCAAGAAGAAAGTATGTTCGCCGGCTTTCCAGTCCATACGACCATTGCCACATTCACTCTCTGATTGCATAAATCGCAGGTTCGGATAACGTTTGCGCATTTGAGGCAGGTTGTTTCTACATTCCCATTGTGTTCCCACACCCTTTATGTTTTTTTGTAGAGTAGAGTCATCCAATATCTTTTCTACATAGTCAAGTCGGTTAGTGTTGAATGTTCCTATCCACAATTCAACTTCGGGATGTTTCTTGGAAAGTGTTGGAGCAAGATATTCATTATTGAATAAGAGTGTTCCTTCTGCAGTCCATGCGCAACCCGGATAAGGTGTGTATGAATAAGCCTCGTTTTGATACATCACTTTTGTGATGGGCAGCCCTTGTTCAGCATATAAGTCAATAAATTTACAAAACATATCGGCGTAGCATTGTAAATAACGCGGATCCTTAATGAAATAGTCTTGAGAAGCCAAACGGCGTGGGAAAACACCATTACGGTCGCCCAATAACTTCATTTCATCCGGATTGTTACCTTTACCATCGTCCATGTATAAAAGGTAATTCTTACGAGGATCCAATTGGTTGTGTTGACTCGATAGAACGGGGTAATCTTGGTTGATTTTCATCCATGCAGGAGGCGACCAAGGACTCATGAAGAGTTGTAAATTGGGACAATATTTTTGTGCAGCTCGCGCCAGCGGGATAATATTACGTTTATCGCGCTCGATATTAAAATATCGTAGTTCAAAATCGCCTGATACCTCACTGCAACTATACCATGAACGTGCATAATCATTGGCATTCATGGATACTCTTCCGTGAGTGAAACGTAAATCACCTTCCGGAGAAAAAAGGTTGTACATCACCTCGTCTTGTTCTTCTCGTGTAAGTAGGTTGAATGCGTCCCAATCCAATTCGTTGAAAGTGGTGCCCCAAGCGCGGAAATCCATGCCATCTTCATTACCTGTGATTTCAAGTATAGGTGAAATTGTCGTTTTGTTTTTCAACGTTTCTTTTCCGACCTTCCAAGTCTCGTTTTCAGTGGTGGTGTAAGAAGTATAAGTTTGTGCTCGCAGAGAGCATGCGTAGAGGACACTAACTCCCAATAATATGATGTACTTTCTCATCTTATTATAATATTTTATAGGTATTAGCAATACATATTGAGAATGGCCTCGTACAGTTCTTGCTTACCGCTGGTTTGTTTGGGCTCACCATTTTGTTTAGCAAAATCAACGAGTTGTTCCAAAGAAAGTTTTCCGTCTTCAAAGTCCTTGCCTTTACCATCATCAAAACTAGCATAACGTTCTTTGACCATTTCAGGTATTGCAGAATTTTCAAGAATTTCAGCTGCACTTTCTAACGCTTTTGCCATGGCGTCCATTCCGGCAATGTGAGCAATAAAGATATCCTCTAAATCGGTAGAGTTACGACGAGTCTTGGCATCAAAATTTGTACCTCCATTTCCGAATCCTCCATTGCGGATGATTTGCATCATGGCTTGTGTTAATTCAAAGTGGTCAATTGGGAATTGGTCAGTGTCCCATCCGTTTTGGTAATCGCCTCTGTTAGCATCGATAGAACCGAGCATGCCGGCATCTACAGCGCAAGCCAGTTCGTGTTCAAAGGTGTGACCAGCCAATGTAGCATGGTTCACTTCAATATTCACTTTGAAATCATTTTCTAAACCATGAGCTTTCAAGAATCCGATGACAGTTTCTGTATCTACATCGTATTGATGTTTGGTGGGTTCCATGGGTTTTGGCTCAATGAGGAATGTACCGGTGAAACCTTTAGAACGTGCATAATCGCGTGCCATGGTCAGCATTTGTGCCAAATGCTCTTTCTCACGTTTCATATCAGTGTTCAAAAGGCTCATATA
>JAGBUF010000089.1 GCA_017630975.1 Paraprevotella sp.
CGAATTTTATGACAATAAGATGAAGGTGACGGAAACCAACCGTTATTATGCCTATGGTTCCAGTACGATTGAATTTAAACGTACTACGGTTACGATACTGAAAGCATTGAATTGATGAGACTACAAAATAAAGGAAAGGCGGTGTGAGTGTGAAATCACGCCGCCTTTCCTGTACTTATACTATTGGAAGACTCATACCATTGATTTTTCGATAGAGGTCGAGTGCATAAACATCCGTCATGCCCGAAATATAGTCCAAAACAGCCATGATGCGGTCGTACAATCTTTCGGCAAGGATGTCATATTGTGGCGAAACACGGTTGATCAGTAGTTGCGAGTAGGTCTTTTCCGGATGACAGACAGCTTCCACCATTAAATCTAACAGGGTGGTCATGACTTGGAAACCTGCTAACTCAATATCTACTACGTCCTTACTTCTGTAAATCTTTTCAAAGGCCATTTCTTCACAGCGTTGGTAGGCATTGCGTGGTACGTCCGAAATGTGCTTGATGAGTGAGCCGGAGAATGTCCCGTTCAGCAGTTCTTCTTCATGCTCAATAAAAGCTTTTACACACTCGTTTTCCAAGCAACCTATGACGGATGAACGCAGATATACAATTTGTTCGTTTGTGTCGCTTACATGGACAAGATTATCCAAAATGTGTTGTTTACGTTCGTTGTCAAAAAATCCTAAGAGCAGTTCTTTGGTCTCGTCAAAACTGAGGATTTTAAGTTTGAAGGCATCCTCAATATCCATGATCTCGTAACAAATATCATCGGCAGCTTCTACCAAATAGACAAAAGGATGGCGCACGTAACGTAGCGCACCCTCCTCGCATTCTAAACGTCGGATACCCAATTCTGTGGCAATACGTTGATAGTCTGCAATCTCACTTTGGAAGAAACCAAATTTGGCATGCTTCCCGGCAAGATTGGAGGAGAAAGGATACTTTACTATGGAGGCTAAAGTGGTGTATGTCATGACAAACCCACCTTCCCTGCGTCCCTTGAAATGGTGGGTGAGCAGACGGAAAGCATTGGCGTTACCTTCAAAGTGTATCAGATCGTTCCATTCAGCTTCGCTGAGTTGGTCGCCTGTCTTTGGGTCGCGATATGACTGTAACCATTTCCCTTTGCCCTCGCTGAAGAAGGTGCCGATGGCTTTCTCGCCCGAATGTCCGAAAGGGGGATTGCCCAAGTCATGTGCAAGGCAAGCAGCTGATACGATGGCACCGGCTTCGGACAAGAGCGTCCCAATCAGTTCCGGGTGTTTGTTCATCAATCCTCTTGCGACATCATTGCCCAAGGAACGTCCTACGCTGGATACTTCAAGACTGTGGGTCAGTCTGTTATGAACAAATATACTGCCGGGGAGAGGGAATACCTGTGTCTTGTTCTGCAATCGTCTGAAGGGGGCGGAAAAAATCAGACGGTCGTAATCGCGTTGGAATTCAGTCCGGTCATCCTCCCTGACCTTATGGTATTTTTCCAATCCCAATCTTTTGTTGGATATGAGTTGCTGCCAGTTCATACGTTTAATATTTGACACAAAAGTAATTAAAAACCCCGACATTATGTCTTTTTAAATCAAATTCAATGGAGTTGTAAGCAGAAATGGTTATTTTTGTGTCCATAAACATTAATAATACATCAATGGAAGTACGTATAATCAATAAATCACACCACCCATTGCCTCAGTATGCAACGATTGATTCGGCAGGGATGGATTTAAGGGCCAATTTAGAGGCGCCTATCGTATTACAACCCATGGAACGTTGTCTCGTGCCTACCGGTTTGTATATTGCATTGCCAAGAGGGGCAGAAGCACAAGTTCGCCCAAGAAGTGGGCTGGCCATAAAAAAGGGTATCACAGTGTTGAATTCTCCCGGTACGATTGATGCCGATTATCGAGGAGAAGTGGGTGTTATCCTGATCAATCTTTCGTCAGAACCGTTTGAGATACAAGATGGCGAACGTATTGCCCAAATGGTGGTGGCGCGTTACGAACAAGTGGAATGGAAAGCAGTAGAATGTTTGGATGAAACCGAGCGTGGAGCCGGTGGGTTTGGTCATTCCGGTGCGAAATAAGGAATTTGTGAAGAGATTGCATAAATATATACTCCTGTTGCTGTGCTCCATATTTTGTTTTACGTCATGTAAAACAACAAAGGATTGTGCTGTCACTGCAGAGGTACAGCGTAGGTTTGATTATTTTTATTTAGAGGCCGTCAAACAGAAATTGGCAGGTCGCTACGATGATGCGTTTGAGTTGTTCAAGCATTGTGAACAATTGAAACCCGATGCGAGTGAAGTCCTGTATGAGTTGGGTTGCTATCACCTTTCCATGAATGAGCCTGAGAAGGGTACGAATTATTTGGTGCATGCCGTTCAGTTGGCACCGGATAACATCTATTTCAAAGAGGCATTGGCATCTCATTATCTTCGTGTGCGTGACAAGAAATCTGCAGCACCCCTTTTAGAGGATATGGTGCGTTGTAACCCCTCGCGTTCTGACGTGTTGGCACAATTGGTCAATATCTACTTGGGTGAGAAGAATTATGAAGCAGCCATCA
>JAGBUF010000090.1 GCA_017630975.1 Paraprevotella sp.
GATCTTCAATGTCATGGCTTGCACCTTATCGCGCACTTCATCGGGTATACGGGCAGGGGTGATTTCGTCCACCTGACCATTGTATTTGGCGTCGTAGTCAAAGAATTCGTTGCCTGTTACCACTTCTGTGATAGGCAATACCACTTCCTTCTCTCGGGTTTTATAGCAACCGCAAGTGATTTCTGTTCCCGGCATGAATGCTTCTACCATTACTTCGTCACTTTCGTTTAGGGCTTTACGGATGGCTTCTGCAATATCTTCAGCTTTCTTTACCTTGGTTACGCCGAAACTGGAACCACCTGCGTTAGGTTTGATAAAACAAGGCAGTCCGATATTGTTGACGATCTCATCTTCTGTAACTAAATGCTCAAAACCTTTACGTACAACAAGACTTTCGCTGACACTTACACCAAATCCTTTTAAATATTGGTTGAGCATGAATTTGTTGAAAGTCAGTGCTTCTACCAATACACCGGAGGTAGAGTAAGGCATGCCTATCAAATCAAAATAACCTTGCAATATGCCATCTTCACCGGGCGTACCGTGTATGGTGATGTAAGCGAAGTCAGGACGAATGCGTATTGAGCCGTCAGAAAAACTGAAGTCATTTTTGTCTACAGGGGATTTTTCACCGGAATTCAAATGTGCTTCCCATTTTCCATTGCACATTTCAACGATATAAATATTGTATTTCTCGGCATCAAGAAAAGAGCGGATACCTTCGGCGCTTCTCATGGATACATCGTGCTCGGAGGAGTCACCTCCAGCGATGATGGCTATGTTTTTTTTCTCTTGTTTCATGATTTTTTTATATTATTCCTCGTCTCTGTTCGCGATGTAGGTTCGCCAACGTGATAACAAGGCATTGATGTCGTTTGGTATTTCTGATGTAAAATGCATTTCTTCTCCGGTAGTGGGATGGACGAAACCTAAGGTTCGTGCGTGCAGAACTTGTCTGGGACAAGTAGCGAAACAATTTTGAATGAATTGTTTATATTTGCTGAATTGTGTACCGCGCAATACTTCGTTGCCCCCATAACGTTCGTCATTGAAAAGGGTATGGCCAATGTGTTTCATGTGCACACGGATCTGATGTGTGCGTCCCGTTTCCAATCGGCACTCTACCCATGCGACGTAACCTAAATTTTCAATGACACGATAATGGGTAACGGCATGTTTTCCTATCTCACTATCAGGAGCGAAAACAGCCATTTGCATACGGTCTTTCGGATGTCGGGCGATATTTCCCTCGATGCGTCCTTCCTTTTCGGAGAAACAACCCCATACGAGTGCATTATATAATCGTTTGGTGGTCTTATTGAAGAACTGTTTTCCCAAGTGAGTTTTCGCATCTGCGTTTTTGGCAACGACAAGTAGACCGGATGTGTCCTTGTCTATGCGGTGCACCAGTCCCACAGTCGGGTCGTTAGGGTCGTAGGTAGGGTCGTCTTTTAAATGCCACGCGATAGCGTTTACCAAAGTACCGGTGTAATTGCCACAACCTGGATGTACAACCAATCCGGCAGGCTTATTGATGACCATGATATCCTTGTCTTCATATACGATATCAAGTGGGATGTCCTCGGGGATAATTTCGTTCTCATATTTAGGACGATCCAAAAGGATGACAATTTCGTCGTGAGGCTTTACCTTGTAACTACTTTTTACCGGTCGTCCATTGACCAAAATGAAATCCTGTGCAGCCGCTTGTTGCAGTCTGTTACGAGATGTGTTGTATAAATGTTCCATGAGGAATTTGTCTATTCTCATGGGTTTTTGTCCTTGATCCGCCTTCAAACGGTGATGCTCGTATACGGACGATTCTTCCTCTTCCAATTCATCAACTTCTACTGTCGGCTCTGGATATTCGGCATTTAAGTCTTTATGGTCCATTTGAAATGCAGGATTTAGGGGTTAAATAGCTACGGATTAAAAGAGATCGTCAAATCCAAATGATTCTTCCTCATAGAGGTCGCTATTCACTTCGTTTTCAATATTTGTAGTGTCTGTCTCTATTTCCGGTGAGTCGCTGAATTGTCCGCTTCCTATTTGTAGTGTTAGTTCTGCACCGATAGGGATGCGGTCGCCGCCGAAAATATTTTTTCCTCTGTATTTCACTCCATATACCCAATCCTTTTCACCATCTACATATTCGCATGGACTAAGTTTGATGCCCATGGCTTTCAAACGAGCCTGTGCTTCGCGAAGTGAGCTGTTGTCTGGAATATCAGGGAGCTGTAAAGTTGGAGTACGTGTTGTATTGATGGTCAAATAAATTTCTCGTCCCGGTTTTACTTTTTTGTCGTTGGCAGGAATCTGCTCCAATACCGTCCCGGCAGGAAATGTTTTGTTGTATCCGGAGTCTGCGACAACGGCGAACAATCCTTGCTGTTCAATCGCCTTCTTGGCTTGATACAACTTCATCCCTTTTACGTTGGGGACAGTCACTTCTATATTATGCATGGTATAGTTATCAAGACTGAACCATAACCCGATAAAAACACCGATGACGACCAATAGCATGGCGAACAGGTTGATCCAAACAGCTCTTCCTGACCACTTGGCAGGAATCTTTTTTTTCTTCATACGTTTTTCTTGTATTCAACAAAGCAAAGATAGTGAAATTAATTAAGGAAAATGGCACAATGAAATAAAAACGAGTCGGGAAGCAAAAAAATCTTGCTTCCCGACTCGTTTTTCAATTATTCCTTAACGGATTACTTTCCGTGACGCTCGTCAGAAACGGTTAATTTCTTACGTCCTTTAGCGCGACGTGAAGCCAATACCTTACGGCCGTTCTTAGTAGCCATTCTTTCACGGAAACCGTGTTTGTTTTTTCTCTTTCTGTTGTGGGGTTGGAATGTTCTTTTCATTGCAATATGTTTTTTTACGTTATTTCTTTCGTTATTCGGGGTGCAAAAATAGATACTTTTTTTTAATTAAGCAAGCAATACGCCATTTTTACTATAAACTTTTGTGTTTTTTCCTTAAAACCATTACCTTTGCACCCGTCAAAAAGAATCGTATTCACATTATTAAAAATATTAGTACTTATGATTAATTCACAAGACATTAAGAATGGAACATGTATCCGTCTCGATGGTAAATTGTATTTCGTTATCGAGTTCTTGCATGTTAAACCGGGTAAGGGTAATACTTTCATGCGTACCAAATTGAAAGACGTTGTTGACGGCTATGTATTGGAACGTCGTTTCAATATTGGTGAGAAGTTGGAAGATGTACGTGTAGAGCGTCGTCCTTATCAATATCTGTATCAAGAAGGTGAGGACTACATCTTCATGAACCAAGAAACTTTTGAACAAATTCCTATCGCAAAAGAATTGATCAACGGTGTAGATTTCATGAAAGAAAGCGAAATCGTTGAAGTCGTTTCAGATGCTTCTACCGAAACAGTACTTTATGCAGATGTTCCTACAAAAGTAGTGTTGAAAATTACTTATACAGAACCTGGATTGAAGGGTGATACTGCTACAAATACTTTGAAACCGGCAACAGTAGAAACAGGTGCAACTGTTCGTGTTCCTTTGTTTATCAACGAAGGTGAGACAATTGAAGTAGATACTCGTGACGGCTCATACTTAGGTCGTGTAAAATAATCTGAAGAGAAATAACTCTTTATATGAGGGATGAATAATGGAGTGAGTTTAGCTCTGTTATTCATCTTTTTTATTACCTTTGCTCAAAACGAATCCATA
>JAGBUF010000091.1 GCA_017630975.1 Paraprevotella sp.
TAATAGAACTCAGCAATGGTCTTATTGTTCTTATGGAAATCCACCGGGTCAATATAATTGGCAAGAGCCTTATCAGAAGGAAGAATGAACATATATTCTGACTCCATAGAGTTCAAATAAGCTTCATAGTTCAAATTCTTGATCATGTAACGCATGATTCTGATATTATCATCCAATTCAGCCGGGAAGGATACTGACTGGTATTCAGGAATAGTATATACCTTATTAGATTTATAAACCACACCATTATTCGCAATCATACAAGAAGCAATATCAGCCTTGCTCAATCCCATAACCAATTGTGCAGTATTGGTAACACTACCGAATTTACTTGGAACTGTAGCAATGAGCGATGGCTTCATCAAGTTGTCCATGATTTTTACGATAATGTTGTTAGGAATGGAATCAATATACTCATAACGAGTTATAATGTCTTTTCCCTTATCAGCAAAGTATCGATTGAATGCATCATCGGTCGGTGCAATAATCACTGCCATATCAGTAGCCATATCATTGGCCATAGCGGTGTTGTACAAACGGTTCCAACCCGGATCGAATGGCAACAAACCCATGTTGGCATCTGCTTCATAATTAACGCCATCAACAGACATCAATGTGTTATAACCTGATTTTTGATTGAATCCGTCATTCAAATAACGCATTACAAACACAGAGTCTATTGTACCACTGGTATTGAATTGGTTATAAGCATTGGTAACACCTTCGCTATACACAGGAACAGACCAACGATTCAACATTTTACTGAAAATGGTCAAATCAGGGTCGTTGGCAATCATTTCAGCCATGTTGGTCAACGGTGTCATCACATTTTCCACCTGATGTATATAACCATTTTGACAAGTGATATTCTCTGTGATTACTTTTTGTCCATTTACGTATGATTCGGCATTACTAGTACATGCTCCATTGGTTAAGAAAGAGATATCATCACTGGTAATGGCATTGCTCTTCATAAAATCTGGAAGGAAATGTACCATCGGGGAAGTTTCATTGTCTTTAACAATTAACATACCCACTCCATTCTTCGCCTCATATCTATCCTTGTACTTTTTCCACAACTTGCTGTCCGGCATTTGATCAGCAAACATTGTTGGAATAGAGTCATACAAAGACAACGCTGTGTTACGACGCATACATGAACCTTCGATCGGCATACCGTCGTCACTTGTTGCCGGAACATTTGACATCAGCTCAATCAAATATGCACTGTTGATCATAGAAGAATTGAACAACATTTTTTTCTGAGCCGGAGTCAATTCAGCATAACTGCTTACCCCCCACTTGTTGTTTCTAAAGAATTCGGTATAAGCATTGTCATTTGCAACGAACAATGTTTTACTACCGGTTCTTCTCAGTACTTTTGCATACTCAGTTTCGCCATTGTTGTCAACTGTCGAAACATCGCCATCATTGATAAGGCTTAAAGTAGTTTTAAAATTCCCTCGCTTTTCCAGCTCATCATAGATACTGCTACCCAACCATGAGGGTGTTCCTGTCAGAAGTTCATCTTGACAAGAAACAAACATACCTCCGAACAAGCACAAAGCGCAAGCAGAATAAGTAAAACTACTCATCTTACGTTTAATGTTACTGCTTTTCATATTTGTTATTAGGTTAATATATTTATTACTTTATTTTTGTCAATCTTTTTTACTACGCTCACATTACCCAACAAAGAAACAGGGTAATGAACGTAATTGCGCCCTTTTTCACTTATAAAACTTTGAGAACGACACTTATACATGCATCTCTTCCTTGACAGGATAGGAATTGAAATGTTTCTCATGTTAATATTTATATAATTTTAAAGGTTAATTTTTAAATATTTTTTAATTATCGGGCACAATTCACCCTTATTTTATCTTCAAAGATATGCTTTTTCCCCCAATGCACACAAGAAAAAGCGAACTATTTTGCATGAAAAATGAAAAAATAATGGTTATTGCAAAAAAAGAAAAGCAAATCTCACATCACGTGAAATTTGCTTTTAATAATTTTTGTCACAAAAAGAATCAATATCCTTCGGAGTCATTGGGGAATGAAACGTCTTTTACATCTGACACATATTGACCCACAGCATCCGTCATTACAGTATATAAATCTGCGTATCTTCGTAAAAATTTCGGAGAAAATCCATTATTCATTCCCAACATGTCTGTCACCACCAGCACCTGCCCATCCACATGTTTTCCTGCACCGATTCCGATAATTGGGATTTTAATTTCTTCAGCCACTCGTTTTGCTAAATCCGAAGGTATCTTTTCCAGTACAATGGCAAAACACCCCGCTTCTTCAAGCAAACGAGCATCATTCAAAAGTTTTTCAGCTTCAGCTTGCTCCTTAGCTCTTACTGCATACGTCCCAAATTTGTTGATACTCTGAGGCGTCAAACCTAAATGTCCCATCACAGGAATACCGGCTTGCAATATTCTCTTGACAGTTTCAAGTATCTCCTCTCCTCCTTCAAGTTTCAAAGCATCACAGCCACACTCCTTCATAATTCTGACAGCATTGGCAACACCATCGGAAGGACAGACCTGATATGTTCCGAATGGCATATCACACACCACAAGTGCCCGCTTTACACCACGAACCACAGAAGCACCATGGTATATCATTTGATCCAAAGTGATAGGTAATGTTGTACCATGTCCGGCCATAACATTTGAGGCAGAATCACCTACAAGTATCACATCTACACCGGCACCGTCTACTATTTGAGCCATAGTATAGTCATACGAAGTCAACATCGCTATTTTCTTTCCTTGTTGCTTCATTTCTATCAGGCGATTCGTAGTAACCTTTTTCTTATCTTCTACCAAATAACCAGCCATATTCAAATTTTAAATCTTTGCAAAATTACAAATATTTATGATGTCAAAAACAAAACGCAGGATTTTTCTGAATCCAAATAACAATTTTATCAAATTAAAGACTTAAACAAGTTCAATTTCACTATTTTTTTCGTGTTATATTGAATGAAATTATTTTAACATCAATCACTTTAACCAATGCTTTAAATTTCATAACATAACAAGAAATAAAAACATAAAACCATTTGTTATATAATTCACATTTCTCTGTTTCAAACTGCTTTAACCGTTCGGAATTTTGTTACTCAAAAATAATTATTACTATTATAATAAATCTAATTATACAATTATGAATCTATCATATTTTATTACATATTACATGATTTTTTTGGCGTTAAGTTAGTGGATAAAATTCATGGTTAAAAAAATTAATTTTAAATAGTGGGATTTCTTTCAAAAGATTCAGTATTTTTGCATAAAGCATATACAACAACCTATTTAAATGAAACCTTGTCTAACTGTATACAAAGCATCTGCGGGCTCAGGTAAAACTTTCACATTGGCGATTCAATACATTAAACTTCTGATCATCAGCGATAACCCCAACGCATATAGTAACATTCTTGCCGTTACCTTTACCAACAAGGCTACGGCAGAAATGAAAGAAAGAATCATAGAACAATTATATGGTATATGGAAAGCATTACCCTCGTCTGACAACTACCTTCAAATTCTGCAAAAAGAGCTGAAGGATTATGGTTGTGAGATGGATTCCGGCATCATAAGAGAAAGGGCTGGAAAGGCATTGATGTGCATCCTGCACGACTACAATAGATTCAGAGTGGAAACCATAGACTCTTTCTTTCAAACCATTTTGAAGAACCTGGCTCACGAACTGAACCTTGTTGCCAACTTCAAGGTGGACCTCAATGACAAAGAGGTGCTCAACGAGTCAGTCGACCGTATCATAGATCGGTTACATCTTACCCCAGATATCATGAACCTGATCATGGACTATGTCAATGATAGAATCACCAACAACCAAACGTGGGATATATCAAATGAAGTAAAGGGATTTGGAGCATGTATCTTTAAGCAAGAATATCTTACAAATGAAGACACATTAAAGGAAGTTCTGACGGATAGTCATAAAATCAGAACCATCAGAGAAGAATTTGAAAGACAAAAACAAGCGGCAAGTGACTACCAGAAGAGTGCGGTGGAACACTATAAGGAAGTATTGCATGCGTATGGAATAGATAACAAAATATTCAGTTTCGGTAATGACATCAATAGCTATCTGAAAAAGTTAGAAGATATTGAGAATGAAATCAAGTTCGGCAACAGACTGCAAGGGTTTGTCAATGACTATGAGAATATGTTGAAATCTGCTGACAAAAAAGACCCGCAAATGATTTCATTAGCCAAACATTTCAGTCAATTATTGGGAGAAGTACGTCAGGTACAGTTAGTGGCAAGACAACTTTATTCTACTTCCATGTTGGCACTTAAACATTTGAATCCGTTGCGACTTTTAGGGGTGATTAACAAAGAAGTCACACAGCTGAACACTGAAAAAAACAGGTTCCTATTGGCAAAAACGCCCTTACTCTTAAACGAACTGGTGGATGACAGCGATGCACCGTTCATATACGAAAAGATAGGTGCTCACCTGAACCACATCATGATTGACGAATTTCAGGACACGTCATGGCAACAGTGGAACAATTTTAAGGTGCTATTAAAGGAAGGAATGTCTAAAGGCCACGAGAACCTGATTGTTGGTGATATCAAACAGAGTATATACAGATGGAGAGATGGCGATTGGAGCATACTGAACAATATCGGCACAGAATTTAAATCCTACAACCCTGAAATCAAAAGTCTTACACACAACTTCAGGAGCGAACGCCGTATCATTAATTTCAACAATGCTTTGTTTAAAAAAGCTGCATCAGCATTGGACAAATTAGGTAACGATGCAGAAACAAGTATTAGCAATGCCTACAATGACGTGGAACAACAATCTCCGTCTCAAAAATCAGAACAGGGGTGTGTTGAAATCAACTTCAATAAAATGACGGGCAGATCAAGAGACCCTGAAGGGGAAATGTTGATGCTGGACGAAATGTGTCTTAAAATCAAAGAACTGCATCAGCAAGGAGTAGAATATCATGACATGGCGATTATCCTGCGTGAGAAAAAACTTTCTCAACAAATTATCGAAGCCATGGAAAGCAAAATACCGGATGCCAATCCTGTTTCAGACGAAGCCTTCTTGCTCAAAAGCTCTTTGTCTGTTAATTTAATCATCAATGTGCTGCGTTTTTTGAACAATACCGACGAACGTATCGCAATCAACTTCCTGACTTTCTATTATAATTCTCTCATAAAACAAAATTCATTCGGAATGAATGATTTAGCTATTCAAAAAAAGGAGCTCAACAACTATTTACCAAAAGAATTGACAGACCGACAGGAAGAGTTGAGACAACTGCCACTCTACGAACTGAACGAAGAGATATATAGAATTTTTGAATTGGAACAAATCCACGAAGAAGACGCCTACCTGTTTACGTATTTTGACAATCTGATCAATTATCTACACGACAATCCGGCTGACCTCAATTCATTCCTGAAATATTGGGAAGACATATTGAGTGTCAAATCCATCCCATCCGGCACCATCGGTGGCATCAGGATATTGACCATACACAAATCCAAGGGATTACAGTTTCACACCGTATTCATGCCCTACTGTGACTGGAAGGTAGAGGCTGAGAAAAACAGCAACGGTCCGAATAACTTATTATGGTGCAAACCTGAAGCTGCTCCCTATAACAAGTTACCGATCATACCTATCACACCGGGTAATGCCATGGCAGAATCAATATTCAAAAAAGAATACGAAGAAGAGCATCTACAAAGACGCATTGAAAATCTGAATCTGCTCTATGTCGCATTCACACGAAGCGAAAAGAACCTATATGTGTGGGCAGATACTCGCTACGTAATAAATTCATCAGAATATACTGTGGGTGACTTATTGTATACTAACCTACCCAACGAACTCTCCGGAGTAAACATAACGACAGATAACGAAGGTAAAATTAAAACTTTCCAATATGGTTCTGCGGTATTTGCAAAAGAGAAATCGGAAGAGAAAAACAACAATCGACTAAAAATAAAATATACTCCCAAAGAATGTCTCATTCACTCTTACAACGCTCGCATTGATTTTTGTCAATCACTGAAAGAGGAAGAATTCATTGAATATATGGCTAATAACGAAGAGAAAGATGCGCAAACAAAAGA
>JAGBUF010000092.1 GCA_017630975.1 Paraprevotella sp.
TATGTATTGTGTAAAAAAAATAGCGCCGGATAACAATAATTGTCATCCAGCGCATATCTACGAATAAAGCGGTTTTATGCTGGCTGTCAGCCGTGATGTCCTTCCGAACATCGATATGTCGTCGAAATCATTAAGTCCCCGACGCGGACTCACCATATCTCCCAGGTGTGGGCGTGATGTCCTTCTGAACATCGTGCGTCTCAGTAATTATCCTGCCTGAGCACAGTACAGCTTTTACGTGCCGCCACACGGAACTTATCAGTTCATTTATAGTATATGTAAAACAGCAGAAAATAGCAATGCATTTTTGTGGAATAAATTGTAAAATTTTGATATGGTTTTTCCACTATCCTTTTTTATTGACACCACCCAATGGATATTGATAAAATAAAGCCGTGATTTCCACATAAAAAACTTCAGTATTGTGAGGTGTTATAACATGAAAAAACTGATTTCTTTATTGCTATGCATAGGCTTGATTTTGGGATTGGTGACGCTATCCGGTTGCGGACTTGGTATATCGAAAGAATTATCCGGTACAGAAGTGGCAAAGATGCTGCTTGCCAACAGCAGATTGAATCCTGCAGATTTGGATTTGGGGCTTGAAACTGCTTTAACCGGCACTCCAACTTCCGTTGCAATGGTGGACGCACCGGATTTTTCCTTACTCTCCAGCTCACAAAGTGGGAATGTGGTGCAGTGGAAGGATTTTTCCGATGGCAGCAATACATATGAATTTTTCCAATCCTATTTTGTAAACATTGAAAATACCGCAAATGTGTTTGCGCAGGAAATTACCGCCGTAAAAGAAACGTGTGGGAATACCAACTATTGGATGAAACGGACGGGGTCTTCTGAACAGTTTTTGCTGGAGGTAAAAGCCAATGAAGATATTATTTTTATCAAAGATAATGATCGTTTGAGAATTTGTCGCCGTTATACAAATGAGAATGCAGATGATGTTTATGACATGTACTCTAAGAACTTGGACGGTTCCTATGAAGAGCGTTGTTTGTATATTGCAGGAAAGCGCTACGAATTTGCCAATAATTTTGGCGGTTATGAAGGGATTTATATCGTTGCGGAAAATTCTAAGGGCTATTGGAATATGTTCCAGGTAACCGATATAGAAAAAGGGCGTGCGAATGTCATGAATTTTGTCAGCGACGGAACCGTTGCATACACATTTGACAACTCTATTTTTCCAAACCCGCCGGAAGAACAGGAGCCTACAATTCGTTTCAGCACCCCTGATTTGAAAAACGATGTGATTACGTTTGGTCCCCGCATGGTGGAATTAAATATCAGTGCTTTTTCCGGCGTGTCTCATATTGAGAGTGCATCTTCCGAGGTGAATTTTTTAGGAGATGGAAGTAATGCGTTGACTTCTCAACAGGGAACGGTGGTAACCAAAGCGGGAAAAAGAATTTCCACATCTGATTCTTTTGCGGACGGGAAGATTCGAGTGGGAGGTGTGATTGCATCCTTTACGAAGGATTTTTATGGACCGGGCAAGGATTCTACTGTAGGAACACTTTCGCTTGGGGTTGAGGGAGAAACCACAGTGGAACAAATCAACAATTTAAAGCAATTTTTGAATGAGGTAGGGCTTACTTGCCGGTACAATTTGGATTCTGTTTTATCAGGGTTATCTCAAGCTACAGCATATGCCAAGGCATTTCCAACCACTTATACATGGAATGGTTATTCCGTTGACAAGTATGATGGCATTGAAAAAGCTGTGAGCAAGGAACGGGATAGATTGGCTGCGTTTTTGGCGATGTATGAGGACGTGAAAAACATGAAGACGGTTAGTGTGTCAACGTTTGGCGCCTCTTTTGACAATTGGGATTTTTCACCGATTGCAGCAATTTCCGGCGAGAGCGTTACTTTGGCAAACAATACTATTACGGTCAACAATTTGTCTGTTACGGTAGAAAACACCACGTTGTTTGATTCCGGTAGCGCTTATACGGTTTGTCTTGCTTTGGCAAAATTTACAGATGTGAGTGAAAGTGCTTATGACAACGCGGTGTTGTTGGCGTGTGAGGGTGCAGATGTTACTACGTTCACCGACGGGAATATTACGTTGCATCAAACAGCTACATTTGAAATTCCGCAATGTACTTCCGGTGGTCAATATACAATTGTTGCTTATGTTGCAACGGAGGATGGAATCCGTGTGAGTGAGATGGTGCCGTTAGTTTTTACAGAGGATATTTCTGCGGAAGTAACTTATGAAGATATTACAGCAATATTTGCTACCAATACCAATCGCGAGTTGAGAATTACTTGTGTTGTTGCGGTTGATGTTTATAAGAAGCCGGAGGAAGAAAGTCTGGGTGTTGTGGTGACAAAAGTGGCGAATCAATATCTTAAGGATATTTAATCGTGGAAAAATGCGAAGTGGAAAGGCACCTTCCCAACAGGAGCGATTTGTATGCGTTATGTGATTGAGGACAAACAATATCATTTTTCATTTTTCTTTGATATGGAGACCGGTGCGTACATGCGTACCGGTATTTTGGATGCGCTTGGAAATGATACCGGTGTGGACCCTTTTATGGGCTCCTATCCCCATTTGATTGATGTAGGGATTATGGGA
>JAGBUF010000016.1 GCA_017630975.1 Paraprevotella sp.
TTCATCGGTTCTTCATCCATCCATACCAAAATGGTTTAGAAATGACGATTCACCTCGGGCAAATTATCAGGACGTACCAGCATTTCACCACGTGATATATCGATTTCATCTTCCAAGGTCAATGTAACACATTGTGGACAGAAAGCCTCATCCAACTCGCCTTCATAGGTTACGATACTTTTCACGCGAGAGGTTTTACGTGAAGGCAATGCCATAATCTCGTCGCCTTTTCTGATAACACCTGATGCTATTTTTCCGCAAAATCCTCTAAAATCCAAATTGGGTCTCAAAACGTATTGAACCGGATAGCGGAAATCTTTCATATTTCTATCAGTATGAATGGGCACTGTTTCCAGAAAATCCAATAGGCTCGTACCTTCATACCAAGGTGTACGTTCTGACTTATCCACTACATTATCGCCATCCAAGGCTGATAATGGGAAACAAGTCACATCTTCCAAGCCCAACTTTTCAGTCAAGCTCTTGTATTCATCCACAATACGATTGAAAACGTCCTCGTCAAAATCCACTAAGTCCATTTTATTCACCGCTAGCACGACATGCTTGATTCCCAACAATGAAACCAAAAAAGTATGACGACGTGTCTGTGTGATGACACCTGTACGCGCATCCACCAAAATAATGGCGAGATTCGCAGTTGAACCACCGGTAATCATGTTTCGAGTATATTGCTCGTGTCCCGGAGTATCTGCAATGATAAACTTTCGTTGATTGGTAGAAAAATAACGATATGCCACATCAATAGTGATGCCTTCCTCACGCTCAGCCTTCAAACCATCCAACAACAAGGCATAGTCTATATGTTCTCCGGCATTACCCACACGTTTGCTGTCGCGCTCCAATGCCTGTAACTGATCTTCGTACAATTTCTTGCTGTCGAACAATAGACGTCCAATCAAGGTTGACTTTCCATCGTCTACAGAACCTGCAGTCAGCAAGCGAAGCAAGTCTTTCTTCTCGTCCTGATCTAAAAACTCTTGTATATTTGATATTGCCATAAGTCTTCCTCCTTATTAAAAATAGCCCTCACGTTTCTTCTGCTCCATGGAGGCTTCCTGATCGAAATCAATCACGCGTGTGGTACGCTCACTCTTTGTAGTTGTCATCATCTCCTCCACGATTTTCTCAATCGTATCTGCCTCACTCTCAATCGCACCAGTCAATGGCCAACATCCCAACGTGCGGAAACGAATCTTTCTCATCTCAATTTTGTCCCTCAACTCTTCCGGCAAACGCTCATCATCCGGCATAATCAACTGTCCGTCAAGATTGATAACCGGACGTTCTTTTGCATAGTACAAAGGAACGATAGGTATATTTTCCAATCTGATATATTGCCAAATATCCAACTCTGTCCAGTTGCTCAGGGGAAACACACGAATGCTTTCACCCTTATGCACACGACTGTTGTATGTGTCCCACAATTCGGGACGTTGGTTCTTGGGGTCCCATTGTTGGAACTGATCGCGGAACGAGAAGATACGCTCTTTCGCACGGCTCTTTTCTTCGTCTCTTCGCGCTCCACCAAAAGCAGCATCAAATTTATGTTTTGCCAAAGCATCCAATAATGCCTTTGTTTTCATCAAGTCAGTATGCACCTTACTTCCATGAGTAAAAGGACCTACTCCTGCATTGAAAGCTTCTTCATTGGATTCTACAATCAAATTCCAACCATACTTCTTTGCATACTCATCACGGAACTCTACCATTTCCTTGAATTTCCATCTTGAATCAATGTGCATCAAAGGGAATGGAACCTTACCTGGCGCAAACGCCTTTTCTGCCAAACGCACCATTACAGAAGAATCCTTACCTATTGAATACAACATTACAGGATTCTCAAATTCGGCTGCCACCTCACGGATAATATGAATGGCTTCAGCCTCCAATTCTTGTAAATGGCTCAATTTATATTCTGCCATAATTATTTAGTTATTTATTATTCAAAACCAGCTCTAAAACTTTATTTACGGATTCCTCCAAACTTAATACAGAAGTATCTAATGCCAATGCCGGTGAAGTAGGTACTTCAAAAGGTGCACTGACACCTGTAAAATCCTTGATTTCGCCCTTACGTGCACGAGCATACAATCCTTTTACATCACGTTGTTCACAAACCTTCAACGGTGTTGATATATAAACTTCTTTAAAATCCTCTTCACCGATTATTTCGGCTGCCATGGCTCTTGACTCGTTAGTCGGACTGATAAAAGCAGCCAACGTCACGATACCGGTATCAACAAACAACTTGCCTACCTCTGCTATTCTTCGGATATTCTCCTTCCGTTCTTCTTCGGAGAATCCCAAATTCTTATTGATACCACTACGGATATTGTCGCCATCAAGGATACGACACAATACACCTCGTTTGTGCAGTTCTCGTTCCACGCCCATGGCGACAGTACTTTTACCTGAACCGGAAAGACCGGTAAACCAAATCATGACACCACGCTGCCCGAGCAATGCCTCTTTGTCATTGCGTGACATCATCTTGTCATATATCGGATAAATATTCGTTGCTTCAGCCATAATGTAATATTTTAAAACTCCCAGAACAGAGGTATCATAAATACCGAAATCAAAAATACAATAATGTTCAAGGGAAGACCTATTTTTATAAAATCGGTAAACTTATAACCACCAACACCTTGTACTATCAAATTCGTCTGATAACCAATAGGGGTTGAGAAGGAAGCGGAAGCTGCCATACAGATTACTACAAAGAAAGGAGTAGGACTCACGCCTAAATGATTCGCAACTTCCAGAGCAATCGGGAAAGACAGTGCAGCAGCGGCATTGTTCGTAATCAGCTCAGTGAAGATGTTCGTAATCAAGAATATAACAGCCAACAATGCCCAAGGGCCAAAACTATCCGTCATTCCGATGATATTTTCTGCAATACAAGCTGCAAATCCTGAATTTTCCATAGCCTTACTGATGGCAAAGGCACATGCAATGGTGATCAAGACGTCCCATGATATATATTTGGTATATTTCTTGGGGTTAAACATTTTGGTCCATGCCATAATTACAGTTGTCACACAAACAAAAAAGAACATATCCAACTTGACATTAGGAATGTATTCTCTCACAATTGGCAATTCCCCTATAGTTGCTCCCATAATCATCACCAAGAGAAGCACCATTGCAAAATATTTCTTTTTTGTTCCCATTTCAGGTTCTGCGCCTAATACAGAAAGCATCAAGAAAACACGACTATCCCCCCACGTAGGGATAAATGTTTCGTCTGCTTGAAGAATCAGTATGTCATTTTCTGACAGACGTACATGCATCCAGTCTCCTTGTATCAATTCACCGTTACGGCGGACACCTCTTACCGTCGCTCCGTAATGACGATGAAAATCAAACTCACTCAATGTTTTTCCATTTCCGGGAAAACGTGCCCCTAAAACGGCCTCAACAAAAACTGCATCTGTTGCTTCGTCCGTCACCATAACATCTTTGTTCACTACATCATTTGGCAACAACCGTTTGGCAAAAGCTATCAGATAAAGAATACCCACAATAGCAATTATCAAACCTACTTTTCCCAATTCAAAAATGGAAAATCCCTCCAAACCTCTATCTTGAATCATTCCATTCACCACCAAATTGGTTGACGTGCCTATCAATGTACACATACCACCCAAGATTGTGGCATAAGAAAGAGGTATCAAAAATTTTGTAGGCGAAAGTTTCATTTTCCTTGCCCAATTCTTGATAATAGGCGCAAAGATGACTACAACAGGTGTATTATTCAAAAAGGCAGAAATAGATGCAATTACCGGTAATATCCTCAAATTAGCATTCGCTACCGTACATCTTTTCTGCGGCAACATGGCAAAAATAAATCGTTCCAACACCCCACTCTTTCGGATACCCTCGCTCACCAAGAACAATAAGGCAACCGTAATCATTCCCTTATTGGAAAAACCTTCCAATACTTCTTTTGGAGTCAGGATTCCCGCACAATAAAACAGGATTACGACAGAAAAGAGTATCATGCCCGGACGCATACGGTCATAAACCAAAGCTGCAACCATAAGCGTCAAACACACTAATACATAAACTATTTCGAACGTCATTAGACAAAAAACTGCAATAAAAAATTCTTTAACAAAGCTGCAAAATTACAAATAAATACTATCATTTGCAATTTATTATACACTTAATAAATATTAAAGATTTTTCATTGAAAGGATAGCTCAAATTCGGATAAATCACTTCACTTGCACATCGTCTACATGAGCATTCATTTCTATCCCTACCGTGCTCTCCATCCTCGCTCCATTCAATACAACATTTTCAAATAAAATGCCTCTTACTACAGACTTTTCATCATATCCTTTGATACGCATAGGGTACATATCTCCACCTTCTGTCTTATAGTCTATATTTCTAAATACAATATTCTCTATTGTTCCTCCCGGAACAGTATTGTACTTTTCGTTAAAAAGCACTCGTATGTCAATCAACCTTGCTTCTTCGCAATCTTCCACTCTAATATTTTCAAACAAAACATTACGCACCCTATTTTTATCGCCACAACAGATAGACATTACCCCCCGATAATTATCATCATCCTCATCCACATTCAACACGTCAACATCTTTAAA
>JAGBUF010000093.1 GCA_017630975.1 Paraprevotella sp.
ATGATGTTTACCATGAAAGCAATTTGAGTAGGATCACTTACAAACTGAGAAAAAAGATTGGCTGTCAGCATGAAAAATGGCGCACCGGGTGGGTGTCCTATTTCCAATTTATAACCCGTTGTGATAAACTCCGGACAATCCCAAAAACTTGCAGTAGGCTCAACTGTAGAGCAGTATACCCAAGCAGCTATCGCAAATGTAATCCATCCGAGGAGGTTATTGACTAATTTGTACTGTTTCATCTTATTAAACTTATATTTTCTGATTATTCTGACACTAATTTGCAAAAATACGGTTTTTTCCTTTATATATATTGTTTTTAACAAGATTTGATACGACAAGCAACTTTATTCGTCCGTTGCATGATGTTTCAATATACGATGCGGATGATGACCATGTCCGATTAAGTCTATCGGACACCCCGTTTCCTCATCAAGCCATTCTTCCGGAATCTCTGCCTGCGGATGATAATGAAGCGTTTCATCCACACATGCTATACTCCGTACATTCTGCAGAATGGCTCCCAAATCGTGACTGACTAAAACGATTGCAGTTTCTTTATTCACTTCTTCCAGCAATTGATACAATCCCGTCTTTGTCTTTCGGTCGATATAAGTATCCGGTTCGTCAAGAATCAACACTTCAGGAGATGAGACCAACGCACGACTCAGAAGAACCCTTTGCAACTGTCCTCCACTCAATGCTCCTATCGGTCGGGATGACAAATCTGAAAGTTCCATTCTTTCCAAAATACGTTGAACGGCAGAATGTGATGCTTTTTGATTACTGAACAGTGATTCTTTCTTATATCCCGACAAAACTGTATCATATACAGAGATAGGAAAGTTCCTGTCTATCTTACCGGATTGAGGGAGATAACCGATACGTAGATTCTTTACCGGTTTTCCATCACGATAGAAAAACAACTCACCTTGTGTTGGCTTTTCCAAGCCTAAAATGACACGAACCAACGTCGTTTTACCTCCTCCGTTAGGTCCGATTACCCCCAAGAAATCATTCTCATATATTGTAAGATGGACATCCCGCAAGACGGTCTTTCCATCATATCCTGCATGGACCTTTAAGAGTTGTATGACCGGTCTTTTATTCATTGTGCACACAATGTTTTAGCTATTTTCAACATTTCACCTCTCCAGTCATAACTCAACGGATCTATCACAACCACTTTGGCATTAATCTCATTGGCAATCAATTGACTACGCTGTACATCAAATTCTTTTTGCACGAATACCGTAGCCACTTGATGTTCCTTGCATTTTTCAATCAAAGCAGCCAATTGCTTGACCGAAGGCTCTTTCCCTTCATTCTCAATGTTTAATTGCGTTAAGCCGTATTCGTGGGCAAAATAGGTCAGCGAGGGATGATATATAAGAAACGTACGCTGACGGATAGAATCGGTGAAATGGCGTATTTCTTCATCCAATTGATCCATATCTTCATTGATCTTTCCAAGATTTTCACTATACAAAGCAATATTTGTGGAATCTAAAGTACAAACCACTTGAAAAATATTTTGAGCTATCTGTCTCATGTTCTTGGGCGAAGTCCATACATGAGGATCTGCATTCCCCTTTACTGGAGATATGTTGGCAATCTTGATATCGGGCAACATTTCACTTATCTTATGAGACCACATACGCTCAAACCCCAAATCTCCTATCATCAAAAACAATGGTGACTGACTCAGTTTCATCATTTGCTTCGGAGAAGGGTCATAACTTTCCGGATTCTTCCCTTCGGGCACAAATGTCACTACTTGAAACTTATCTCCGACAATCTGCTCGGTCATATACCGTAAAGGTTCAATGGAAACCGTAATTATCGGCTGAGACTCTTGTTTTGTATTCGTTTTTGCATCCGTACCACACCCTATTATTAATAAGGAATACGCCATTAACAATATGTACACATGTTTCTTCATTTCCTATATCAATGTTATCGTATAAATCAACACTGCATATCTAATCAGTTTACCTACAAAGATAGCGATAAAACTCACCAAAGGATTGGCTCGCATAAAACCCAATGTCACCGCTATCACACTGCCCAATATGGGCAAAAAACAAAGGACACCCATCCATGCCCCTTTTTCTTCCATCCAACGTTGTGTCTTTTCTACTTTCTCTTTTTTGACATGTAAATATTTTTCAATCCACTCCATACGTCCAAATGTACCGACCCAATAGTTAAACATACTACCCGCCACATTTCCTGCTGTACCCCATATCAACAAAGATATCGGTTCCAACCCCGCTAATTGCAATCCGGCCATCACTGCCTCCGAGCTGAAGGGGAATACACTACCGGCAATAAAAGCTGCTACAAACATACCGGTGTAGCCGTATTGTATCAAAATATCGCTGAAAGCATCCATACATTCAACATCATCAAAGTGAATAATAAAAGGAGAAACGCTATAAACAAGAAGTTTGAAAATCGGCTATTGGTCAACGTAAAGTAATGGGCTAATAAAGGTGCCGAATTCATCACCAAAAGATGTAGCCACATATCCTTATATAAAGGCATGATCAACAACATCAGCATTATTACAACTTCCTGTACCACTATAAAATACAACAACATTCTTGTCCTAACCTTGTCATTAAACCCTGTTCTTACACAATGAATCATCGCAACGAATGTGAAGAAACAAACAAAACATAGAGTTGTAATGTATAAAACATTATCAAGGCCATTAACATTCGAAGTCACTAACAATACATTGGTCAACTCCATAAAATGGTCAACGAACAAGTCGAGTTCGCCATGCAAAAAACGATAGCCCCACAAGAACCAATATGGTAAAACTACGCCTATCATCGCCGCCCAGAAAGTTCTCCAGTTCAGCGAACGGAAAAAAAACGATGAATAGCAGAAATATAACGGAACAAATAGAATCATTTGTACATGAAACAAGCTCGCCACTCCTATGCATAAAAACGCATGGAACAATTCAAATACGGCATCTGTTTTTCCATAAGAATTAAACAGCAAACCATATGACAGGAGCATTAAAAATGCTATGAATCCACCGGATTGAATACTGTGCAAACAAAAGATAGAGCCTAAAAGAAGAACATAAACAGAAGCCACTGATAATGTTCGCACACGTATCAACGAATTGGAATGATTGGTTTCAATCCACAAATATGCGACCAAAGCCGTCATCAACCATCCGGCAATATGAGAAAGCGTGAAGACCCCTTCAGCACACCACAATAATGTGCTTAAAACAGCAGCGACGGGCAGCGTTACGCTACTCATCGCCACCGCATGCTGGAATCTTCTATTTCTCATGAATATTATAAATCCTGTCCTATATCAGAACGGAAATATTTCTTTTCAAATTGAATCTTTTGCGCTGACTCAAAAGATTTTTTCAATGCATCCTCTTTGTCTATACCATATGAGCTGACCGCAATGACACGCCCACCGGCTGTCACCACATCGTTGTTTTTCATGGCTGTTCCGGCATGGAAAACAATACTTTCCTTCACTTCCTCAATGCCTGAAATCGGGAATCCTTTTTCATATGCTTCAGGATAGCCCCCGGAAACGAGCATCACACAAACAGCGCTCCGTTCATCAAATTCCAATTTACGTTGATCCAAATCGCCTTGTGCCACTCCTTCCAACAGATCCACCAAATCACTCTTGATACGCAACATTACACTTTCTGTTTCCGGGTCGCCCATACGCACATTGTACTCTATCACCATAGGTTCTCCGTTGACATTGATCAATCCAAAGAAAATAAAGCCTTTATACTCTATACCTTCGCTTGCCAAGCCTTCTACTGTCGGACGGATGATACGATCCTCCACCTTTTGCATCCACTCTTTTGTTGCAAAAGGCACCGGTGAAACACTACCCATACCTCCTGTGTTCAAACCGGTATCATGTTCGCCAATACGCTTATAATCTTTTGCCTCGGGCAGAATTTTATAGTTCTTACCATCTGTCAGAACAAAAACTGAACACTCAATTCCACTCAAAAATTCCTCAATGACCACTGATGATGATGCAGAACCAAACATTCCACCTAACATCTCTTTTAATTCAGCTTTCGCCTCTTCTAATGTCGGAAGAATCAAAACACCCTTACCTGCACATAATCCATCTGCTTTCAACACGTAAGGAGCGTTCAATGTTTCCAAGTATTTCAAACCATTCTCCAATGTCTCCGCAGTAAAAGTCTGATATGCTGCCGTCGGTATATGATGGCGTTGCATGAATGCTTTGGCAAAATCCTTACTTCCTTCAAGTACTGCACCTTGTTTGGATGGTCCAATAACTGGAACGCAAGACAATTCGTTATCATTCTTGAAGAAGTCATATACACCTTTTACCAAAGGATCCTCAGGTCCTACCA
>JAGBUF010000094.1 GCA_017630975.1 Paraprevotella sp.
AATAATCCGGAACGAGAGTTATATCTGTTCCAGAAGTTTACCGAGTTTATCAATGATGCAAATCGTGATGCAATGTTGCTCACAACCCTGCACCAAAACTTTAATTCGTACGCTCGTTCATTGACCGAAAGTCAGCGTAACGTGAACGGTACTGCCATTTTGGAACTCCGTCCCCTCGGATTCCATACCGTAGGTGTGGAGTCAAAAGATGACTTGGTAAAGAACAAATTGGGTGAATACGGCGAGATGCAAAAGGGATGGACGGCAGAAGATGCTAAGGGATTCATCAAAGTGACCTCTACCGCATTGCGTGCCTACTATGCCAACCACAACGAGGAAAAAGAAAATATCTAATACTCAAAAAAAATATTATGGAAGAGCCTAAAAAACTGACACGCCCCCGCACAGGACGAATGTTAGCCGGAATATGTGCCGGTATTGCTAATTACTTTGGCGTAGATGTCACTTTGGTACGTATCGGATACGTGTTGTTATCCCTCTTTTCTGCCGGTTTCCCCGGATTGCTCTTGTATTTTATTTTGATTTTAATCATTCCAGAAGAACCTAATAGATACAATTTAAGAAAATGATAAAAGTAGGAATCATCGGTGGTGCCGGATATACTGCAGGCGAATTGCTCCGCCTGCTTATCCACCACCCCGAAGTAGAAATAACCTTTGTAAACAGTTCAAGCAATGCGGGAAATCCCATTGTGGATGTACACGAAGGACTCATTGGTGAAACTGATATCGTATTCACCGACCAATTGCCTTTGGAACAGATAGATGTACTTTTCTTCTGTACTGCACACGGCGACACCAAGAAGTTCATGGAGAGCCACACATTACCCGAAGGACTGAAAGTGGTGGACCTCTCAATGGACTATCGCATAGAGACTAACGAACACGACTTTGTGTATGGCCTCCCTGAATTGAATAAGGAACGCATCATGGAGGCACGCCACATTGCCAACCCTGGTTGCTTTGCGACATGCATCCAATTGGCTTTGCTCCCTTTGGCAAAAAACCAATTGATACACGAAAACGTGATGGTAAATGCCATCACTGGAAGTACAGGTGCGGGGGTGAAACCTGGTGCAACCAGTCACTTCAGTTGGCGTAACAACAACATGAGCATATACAAACCATTCAGCCACCAACATGTGCCTGAAATCAAACAGAGTCTGCGCCAATTACAAGGAAGTTTCAATAGTGACATTGATTTCATCCCTTATCGTGGTGACTTTGCCCGTGGTATCTTTGCCACTTTGGTTCTTCATTGCAAGGTAAATGTGGACACTCTCTATCAAATGTATCGGGAGTTTTATGCGGATGCCCCATTTGTACATCTCACCGAAAAGAATCTGGACTTGAAGCAGGTGGTGAACACCAACAAGTGTCTCATCCATATAGAGAAGCATGAAGATAAATTGCTCATCATATCCTGCATAGACAACCTACTCAAAGGTGCTAGTGGACAGGCAGTACAGAACATGAACCTCCTCTTCGGATTGGATGAAAAAACAGGTTTGAATCTTAAGCCAAGTGCTTTTTAAGAGAAAGAAATATGAATTTATTCGACGTTTACCCTCTTTTTGACATCAACATTGTCAAAGGAAAAGGATGCCACGTGTGGGACGAACAGGGTCAAGAGTATCTTGACCTCTACGGTGGACATGCTGTAATCAGCATCGGACATGCTCATCCTCACTATGTAGAAATGATCAGCAACCAAGTGGCCACACTCGGTTTCTATAGCAATTCAGTAATAAACAAGATACAACAACAGGTAGCCGAACGACTAGGACGAATTTCTGGTTATGAGGATTATAGCCTATTCCTCATCAATAGTGGAGCCGAAGCTAACGAGAATGCCTTGAAACTGGCATCTTTCCATAACGGACGCACTAGAGTATTGTCTGCACAAAAGGCTTTTCATGGACGCACTTCACTAGCAGTAGAGGTGACCGCCAATCCCAACATCATTGCACCCATCAATGCTTGCGGACATGCCACTTATCTACCATTGAATGATCTAGAAGCATGGGTTACAGAGATTGAGAAAGGTGATGTGTGTGCTGTCATAGTGGAATGTATTCAAGGTGTAGGCGGCATTCGTATGGCAACAACCGAATTCTTGAAAGGACTACGTGAAGCATGTGACCGCACAAATACGGTACTCATTTGCGACGAAATCCAATGTGGATACGGACGTAGCGGCAAGTTCTTCGCCCACCAGCATCTTGGTGTAAAACCCGACATGATTACTGTAGCCAAGGGTATTGCAAATGGATTCCCCATGGGAGGCGTACTTATCAGCCCTAAATTCAACGCTATTTATGGACAATTGGGTACTACATTCGGAGGTAATCACCTAGCATGTGCTGCTGCCCTTGCCGTAATGGATGTAATGGAACAGGAAGACTTGGCAAACAACGCTGCACGTGTAGGAGAATTCTTAATGACCGAACTCAAAAAGTTGCCTCAAATCAAAGAGGTGCGCGGAGAGGGCTTGATGATTGGTATGGAATTTGAACAACCCATCAAAGAATTACGCCTTCGTCTGTTAAAAGAAAAACATGTATTCACTGGTGTAAGTGGCACAAATGTCATCCGTCTGCTTCCCCCACTTTGTCTCAGCATGGACGAGGCCAAGGATTTTCTTGACAGATTGGTATCGGTTTTGAATTAATTTGACTAAAATATATTAAACTTTTCAAGTTTTCTATACATATTGATACTTCTTAGCCTATATTTGCAACTTCAAAATGGTGAATAAAAAAGTTATTGAAATAAAGATTATTAATACATGAAGAAAAAACTACTAACAATGTGTGGTTGTATGGCTATGGGTGCAGTTTTTGCACAAACCGACCTTCCACGCGTAGAGGTATTTGAACCTCAAGGAGATGTTGCTGATTCTCTCTACGGAGCTTTTGTACAAGGTGTTTCACTCAATGGAGAATGGGCTGTTGGATTCGGAACTGAATACACAAACTGGGGATTTGTATGGAATAAAACCACAGGAGAGTTTCAATTAATTACAGGTTCATATCGAGATGTTTCATCTGCATCTAGTGTATCAAACAATGGAACCGTCGTAGGTGCGTTTTACAAAGACAATGGCAAGGACGACAATTTAGGCTATATGCTTCCTGGTATTTGGAAAGATGGAGTATGGACCGAACTGCCTATGGAAGGATTGTTCACTCCAACAGAAGGCTTGGATGCTACTGTAAATGGTGAAGCATGCTTTATATCAGGCGATGAAGCTGTCATCACAGGTTATATCTCAAGTCCATCTTTTACGCGAAACTTTTATGATGAATATGGCACATTGATTGAAACAAGAGAAAGAGTTGCATTGCTACGTCCTGCAATATGGACCAAAAGAAGTGACGGAACATATAAGTTGGAACGTAAAGCCTCAACCATGCCTACTGGCGACGAATTGCAACAAGGTATATGGTCACACTATGGTTCTTCACAAGATGGCACCGTAATTTCTGTTGTTGCTGACCATCCTAGTGGAAGCCGTTCACCAGGTGTTGTCATCAACGGACAACTGACTCGTATTTATGGAAAAGAAGACATTAACGTAAACCTCGATGACCAATATTTCTACGACGGGGTTTCTGTCTGTGTCAGTCCCAATGGTAAATATGTACCTGGATATTGGTCTGCAACAGGTTCAGGTTACGACCTCTCAGGATTCGTATACGATACTGAAACCGAAACATTGGAAGAATTGGAAGGATGGGGTGCTGCCACAGCTGCATTGGATGACGGAACATTGTTCGGATTCAGTAGCTACATGGGGTCTGCTCTATATCGCAATGCCGACAAATCATTCAATGGTACATTGTCTGACTACTTGAATCTGTACTACGATGGATATAATGGAAATTTGCCCCAAACTATCCTTTCTGTATCAGGTGACGGAAAAACCATTGGTGGATGGTACTCTATTGCTGATGCCATTGGTGCATTAATGGTGCCCAGCATCGTTGTACTCAATGGTGAACCTAATGGCGAAGCAAACCACATTGCCAATCAATATCAAGACCAACGTACCATTATCGTATTGGGCGATGAAGTGATTGCTCCTATGGCTCACAAAGTAGAGCTTTACAACACTCAAGGAACTCTACTTAGCAGTAATAACAATGACCGCATCACTCTCAATG
>JAGBUF010000095.1 GCA_017630975.1 Paraprevotella sp.
GCTGAAGGCATTACGTCCTGCCAACATGAATGAGATTTCATTAGAATCTACCGGGTGCATCTTTCCGTCGTAAACAATCACGCGTACATCACGTGCATAACTTCCTGTCAACGGACCTTGTTCCATACGTTGCATCACACCCTTCAAGATAGCCGGCATGAAACGCGCATCAATTGCACCACCTACAACGGAGTTGATGAATACCAATTTACCACCCCATTCCAATGGAATTTCTTCCTTACTGCGGGCATTGATACGGAACTCCTGACCATTGAAACGATAAATTTCAGGTTCAGGCATTCCTTCATAATATGGCTCTACAATCAAGTGAACTTCACCGAACTGACCGGCACCACCGGATTGTTTCTTATGACGGTAATCTGCACGTGCTGCCTTAGTAATGGTTTCACGATATGGGATACGTGGTTCTTCGTACTTGATATTGATTTTCTCATTATTCTCCATTCTCCACTTTAATGTACGCAAATGGAACTCACCTTGACCATGTACGAGGATTTGACGCAATTCCTTGCTTTGCTCTACTACCCATGTCGGATCTTCCTCACGCATACGGTTCAAAGCATTCATCATCTTCTCGGTCTCAGCTTCGTTTTCTGCGCGTACGGCACGTGAATATTTGTGGTTAGGATACTTAATGAAATTGAAACGGTTTTCAGTATTCTTGTCATTCAAAGTATTGCCTGTCTTCACATCTTTCAATTTCACTGCACAACCGATATCGCCAGCCACTAATTCCTCAACCTTGATACGATTAGCACCTGCACAAACAAACAACTGTGACATACGTTCCTTAGAACCACGATCGGCATTGTTCAAATCATCACCTTCGTGCACTTTACCGCTCATCACCTTGAAGTACTGCACCTCACCGATATGCGGTTCAACACCGGTCTTAAAGAAATAGAGTGAAGTCGGTCCATTTGAATCGGGCACTACTTCAACACCTCTTGTGTTATGTACCTTCGGCATCTCATCAACGAAAGGAACAACATTACCCAAGAATTCCATCAAACGACGCACACCCATATCCTTGCCTGCGCATACGCAGAACACCGGGAACATACCTCTGGCAGCCAATCCTTTACGGATACCTTCACGCATCTCGTCCTCTGTCAGCGTTTCGCTTTCGAAGAATTTCTCCATGAGAGTTTCATCATTCTCTGCTGCAGCCTCAACGAGAGCTTTATGCATCTCCATTGCCTTGTCCATTTCCTCTGCCGGCACCTCCTCTATGGTCGGTTCACCACCTTCCGGACCCCATGAATACTTCTTCATCAACAACACGTCAATCAAGGCATTGAAACCGGGACCTGTCTGAATAGGATATTGTACAGGAACGACCTTACTACCATATATAGATGTCAATTGCTCAAGAATAGAATCATAATCACACTTCTCGTCATCCAATTGGTTCACCAAGAAGATAACGGGTTTACCCAACTTCTCAGTATAGCGGAAATGGTTTTGCGTACCTACTTCAGGACCATATTGACCATTCAACAATAGAATGGCTGTGTCTGTTACGTTCAAAGCTGTCAAAGCTGCACCCACAAAGTCGTCAGAACCCGGACAGTCAATGATATTCAACTTCTTGTTATTCCATTCTACGTGATATACTGTTGAGAATACTGAATATCCATACTCATGCTCTACCGGGAAATAGTCACTCACTGTATTCTTGGCTGTGATTCTACCACGACGCTTGATCAGCCCGCTCTCATAGAGCAAGGCTTCTGTGAGGGTTGTCTTACCTGACCCATCATTACCTAACAAGGCAATGTTTTTGATTTCGTTAGTTTGATATACTTTCATTGTGTAAAATTTAAAGTTAACATGTAAATGATGCGAAATTTAGCAAATAATTCTTTTTATCGCAACTATTTTGGCAAATTGTTAATTATGTTTTTTGAATAACCCACATCCGAAAGGTTTTATTTATCTTTGCAAACGATTTACACCTTATTATAATATATATGGCAGGCATCTACCTACACATCCCTTTCTGTAAAAAGCGTTGCATCTACTGCGATTTCTACTCGACAACTTGCATCGCACAACAAATGGATTATGTAGAAGCTCTGATCCGTGAAATCAAGATGCGAAAAAATTATCTGTCATCAAACGGGAGCATCCCTGTTATTGACACGATATATTTGGGTGGCGGAACACCCAGTACTTTAAGTCATGAACATTTGGAGAAGATCTTCGATACTATCTTTTCAACCTATCAAGTGTCGAAAAAGGCAGAAATTACCATGGAAGCCAATCCGGATGACCTGACCGGCAAAGACGCGCTGTGCATCAGCGACCTTCCCATCAATCGTATCAGTTTGGGTGTCCAGACCTTCAACGACAAACAGTTGAAACTGCTCAATCGCCGGCATTCCGGGTGTCAAGCCATCAAAGCAATAGAAAAATGCAAGGCTGACGGAATTGAGAACATCAGCATCGATCTCATCTATGGACTACCCGAACAAACGCTATCCGACTGGGAAGAGGAAATCAAAACTGCTATCAGTTTGGACATTCAACACCTTTCTGCCTATGCCCTTATCTACGAAGAGGGGACACCATTATGGAACATGCGCCGGGAACAATTGGTCAAGGAAGTGGAGGATGATGTCAGCCTCAGCATGTTCAACACCCTTATTGACAGACTTTCCCTCTCAGGTTTTGAGCACTACGAAATATCTAATTTTGCACGTCAGGGATACCGTTCTCGACACAATTCCTCATATTGGAGGGGAATCCCCTATTTAGGGTGCGGAGCATCAGCGCATTCGTACGACGGCAACAACCGCCATTGGAACGTGGCAGACCTCAACGTCTATCTACAAGAGGTCAACCGATGCACACCACCTCTTGATGAAACCAATGCAACTTGGATGGAAACAGAAGTGCTGTCGGTACATGAGAAGTACAATGACTGCATCATTACGTCATTGCGTACCAGCGACGGACTTGACTTATCTCGCATACAATCCGCTTTCGGACAACAGTTCACCGATTATTGTCTACGCATGGCTCAAAAACACATCCAAAACGGCCTGTTGGAACATATCAAAAAAGATGAGCAATCACCATTGGGATTGCTCAAACTGACTCGCCAAGGTATCTTCGTTTCCGATGGCGTTATGAGTGATTTGTTATCTATCGAGGACTAATCCCTCATTTCCTGATAGGTGATTTCATAGAAACAAGGATATACATTTGAGGACGCATCACTGTGACCTTGTGAATGAGGCACAATCATTCGCACCTTTGCTATACCTTCATCTGCCGTCAATTGGCGTCCTACATTGATATAGGTGAACGGCATCAACCATCCGGCTGGTACTATCTTTGAACCATAATAGTTATACATAGCTCCACCTCCGTTGATGGTCGTATTGAAAGAACCTGTAAAGGTACCATAGGTATTTGTTACATCTAGAATATCGGGGTTGGTTTGCCAATACGGAGAGTTATTGGAAGTCTGAATGGAGTCGCGCAAGATATTGAATTCAGTATATCTGCAGATAATACGTTTGCACTCCCCATCTTTCAATTTTTCGCCGGCACCTTTGCGCACAATCTGCATATACACACCCTTGTTCTCAAACAGCACATACTCATTGCGTTCCAGATTTGTCATGCTATCCTGCGCACAAAAAGTAGCTTCAGAAATCACGTTGATTTTCCCTACGTGAATCAGAGGTTCACCATCGCTACCATAAATTATTACATCACGATTGATAAAAGAATTTATCGCATTGCGTTCTTTATCTCTTTGTTCGGCATACGTCTCTTCGTCATCACAACCAATCCAAGCCATTCCGACGAAAATCACCACGAACATATACATCCATTTTTTCATATCTCTTTTTCGTTTATTTCTTTTTCAATAATGCCGAATATTTCTTCATGGCATTCTTCACTATCTGTTCAGCCTCATCCATAGGACAGGATAGTTCCCCACCGGCAGCATTCAAATGTCCACCTCCATTGAAGAATTCTGCAGCCATACTGTTGCATGGGAAATCATCCATCGAACGCAATGACACCCGAATGACATTCCGTTCAGTATCCTCGCGCAAGAAGACGGACAAGATAGACTGATTGATTTGCAACGGCATGTTCACAATTCCCTCTGTATCACCTTTCTTATGAGCGAAACGCTTTTGTTCCTCTCGCGTCAATGTCATCAACGAAGCACGATATTCCGGGAAATGTTGCATTTTGACATACAGTAAATATCCCATCAGTTTCAGTCTGTTGGGCGAATAGTTATAGAACACATTCCGATAGATTTTATCCTTATCAATACCCTTCTCCAACATTTGCCCGACAATATAATAGATATCGCTTCTGTTAGAATTGTACGCAAAACATCCTGTATCAGTCATCATACCGGTATATAGACAAGTAGCCTCTTCGCGGGTCATGTTCTCAACTCCATCCACCTGAGCCAACACCTTGAAAAGCAGTTCACAAGTGGAACTCATCTCATGACGTGAAAGTACCCATTTGCAAAAATCAGCAGGATTCAGATGATGGTCGATCATCATTTTCGGCGCATCCGATGCCATTACAGCATTTTCCATATTCAACAGACGTGAAGGCTCGTTGAAATCCAGACAAACGAACAAATCTGCTGCTTTCAGCAGTTCACCCACTTCCTCCTCATGCTTATCGTATATCTTGACCTGTTCAGTTCCCGGCATCCACTTCAGAAAGTCCGGGAAGATGTTGGGAACAACAGGAGTCGCTTTCTTTCCTTTGCGCCACAGGTAATGCGAGAATGCCAATACTGCTCCCATTGCATCACCGTCCGGCGACACATGACAAGTCACAACGATGTTCTCTGCCTGGTTCACCATTGCCGAGAATCCATCCACTTCCGCTACTGTCAGGATATTGTCTATCATATCTTCTTATAGAATAAGTTACAAAGATAGTGAAAGGAATTTCAATTAAAGAAAAATCGTATAGTAAAAATTTATCTTTCAAAAAGTGAACATCCAGCACAGCCACCACACTATCATCATCACCAACGTACACTTGAGCCACGAAACGAGGGGCATCCAACGTTTAAAGAGAACGACGCCCAATAGCATATAGGTGACAAATAATAAAGGGAGTGAACAATGCACGTGAACAACGGAAAACGGAAGCGCCGCAAAGAACTGTAAAACAGCATTCTGTACGCCTACTAGCAGTTCTACGACAAACACAACCGGAGCAACAGGTATTCCGGTCATCACAACCAACATCAGCACCGGCATCAGATAAATCAGGAGAGCTGTCAGCGGAGTCACCAACAATGTAGCCAAAGCGGAATATGGCGCAAACGTATCAAAGACATACGCCACCAAAGGAACGGTGAATAGTTGGGCTGAAAAAGACACCAACAGACTTTGCACGATCCACTTCGTATAACGCCATTGCACAATAAAATGATTGGCAAACAAAGGATAAACCGTCAATATACCCCACATAGCAAGGAATGAGAGTTGAAAACCAACATCATAAAGCAAAAGCGGCTGGAAAGACAACATCAGGACCGCACTTACGCCCAAAGAATTCAATGAAAAACCTTGTCGACCGAATAATGAGCCGGACAACATCAACGAATACATAATGGCAGCACGAACCAACGAGGCGGGAAGACCTGCCACAAAAGTATACCCCCAAACCAATACAAGCACAGCAAAAATGCCAACTACCTTCGTCCATCGTCGCACACAGCACCGTAAAAGCAAGAGGCTAAATACAGCCACCAAGAAACTCAAGTGCATTCCTGACAAAGCAAGGATATGACTGACACCCACCTCGGCATACAAGGACTTTACCTCTTGACGCAACTGCGATTTCTCGCCCAACGTCAAAGCGGAAAACAAAGCCAATGTCCCGTCATTCAATCCTGTCTGTCGGATTTTCTTAATGAATTGCTCACGCCACTGTAATGCACCGATTCGCCATCGCAAGATGACCGGCAAAGGTTTTATCTCTGTATCTTCAGCCTTGCTCCAAGCACCATTCTTAACATAAGCCTGTCCGGAAATTCCTTTTACCGACAGATATCGTGCATAATCAAAAGTTCCGCCATTGAAGTCATTGGTAGGGACATGTATCAACGCATCAAAAACAATGGCATCTCCCACCTTGAGCATAGAGGAAAGGGAATCTTTCTTCACATAAAGACGTACAGACTTGCTCTTATCAACCACCTCCCACTTATGACTCAGACAAAAAGCATCTGCCGAAATGGAACGCTCTCCCATTTTCGGTGACGAAACAAGAACTGCATGATATGTACAAACATTCGGGTTCCAATCTGCCTTAACACTCTCCCACGCCACTACTGAACGCCATAGGCCAAACAAGAAAAGAAATAGATATAATAATAAGGTAAAGGCGATTGGCGATGGACTATATGTCATCTGCCCCTTTGAGCGTAAAGACCGCCATCCAAGCGCCAGTGTCATCACACCGGCAACAAAAAGCAGAAACAATAGAATGATAGAAGGAACACACCCCTTTAAGGGTTCTCCCAACGAAAGCCCGACAAGCAAAGGAAGTACCAAACGGACAAAGGGGTACTTACGTCCAACCGAACTAAAAGAAACAGCCAGAGGTTATAAGTTTTTCAAGATACGAATCTCTTCTTCCGGATCTACTGCTTTGAACACAGCACTACCTGCCACCAATACATCCACTCCGGCATCAACAAGCATCTTACCCGTCTCACGATTCACACCGCCATCCACCTCAATTAAGGCATGAGAATTGCTATTGTCTATCATCGCACGCAGTTCTCTTACCTTTTCCAATGTCCGCGGAATAAAAGTTTGTCCTCCAAAACCCGGATTGACCGACATGAGCATCACAATATCCAAATCCTCAATGATATCCACCAGCGTAGAGACAGGAGTTGCAGGATTCAAAGTCACGCCTGCTTTCATGCCGTTCTCCTTGATCTGCTGAATGACACGGTGCAGATGTGGACATGCCTCCACGTGTACATTCATGCTATATGCCCCCAAGTCGCGCACCTCATTGATAAATTTCTCAGGTTGCACAATCATCAGATGTACATCCAACGGCTTCTTACAGAGTTTCGCCACATATTTCAATACGGGAAAACCGAATGAGATATTAGGAACAAAGACACCATCCATGATATCAATGTGCAACCAATCACATTCACTGTTGTTTATCATTTCCATGTCCGATGCCAAATCAGCGAAATTAGCGGACAACAAGGAGGGGGCCACAAGGTTTTTCATATCTGTCAACTAAAATATAGTTCTATACGCACAAAGTTATACGAAAAATCCTACACGACAAGCATGTAGGACTTAATTTTTCGTTACAAACGAGGATTCAACCTAACATCATGCGGGCAAACTCACCATTGCCATATTCCAACTCCTTGTAATTCTGTGCAAATAAGCGCAAAAAAGCAATGGTTTTACGTGAAGGCCCTTGAATTTTCTCGTGTAGTTTTATATCCATAAGCACCCCGATTATTTGTTTCTGTTATAAAAACGTAAGGGGTGCTAATTTAGTATATCTTACCGTTAAATTATTTATTTAGATGGCCAAATGCAACTCTTTCTTCACTGCCAAGCGTCTGAGATTCAACAATGCATAACGCATACGTCCCAACGCAGTATTGATGCTCACACCGGTCACCTCGGCAATTTCTTTGAACGACAGACCTTGATAGTAACGCATGAACACCACTTCCTTCTGATTCTGAGGCAAATGTTCAATAAGCAGTTTCACATCGTCAAGTACCTGCTCATGCACCATCTTTGTCTCCACATTCGCTTCGGTCAACTTCACATCATTGAACAAGTCGTATTCCACTTCGTCATTGGATACACAATTCTCGTTCTTCGTCTGACGGAAAAAGTCGATAATCAGATTATGAGCAATACGGGTAAGCCACGCCTGGAACTTTCCATTTTCCACATAACGGCCCTGCTGAATGGTGACGATAGCTTTCATAAAGGTATCTTGAAATATATCATCCGCCACTTCCTGATTACGAACAACAAACAAGATATAGGAAAACACCTTATCTTGATATCTCTCTAATAATACGTTGAATGCACCATTATTGCCTTCTGCATATAGTTTAACCAACACGTCGTCAGCTAACTGTGCTAAATTCTTCATCTTCCTTAATTTTAGTCTTTAAGTAAGAGTGTTCCTATAGGCAATAATGTATTAAAAGGTTAATATTGAAAACTTAATGACTGCAAATAAAAGAACTTTTCGGCAAACTCACAAACTTTTTGCTGAAAAAGTGACAATAAACATGTCATATCAACGTTACGAGGCACAAAATCATAGGAAATTTCAATAAACTTTGTATATTTGTAACAGTATCAACGACACAAAAATCAACTGAATATCATGAAAAAGACTTTTCTACTATTAGCAGCATTGACTGTAGCGACAAACA
>JAGBUF010000096.1 GCA_017630975.1 Paraprevotella sp.
ATTAGCTCATCTGGCTAGAGCGTTTGACTGGCAGTCAAAAGGTGGCAGGTTCGAGTCCTGTATACTCCACAACAACAAAGCCGACCGAAAGGATATCCTTCGGTCGGCTTTATTTATAGAAGAAATTTATCTTATCTCACTATGAATTTCTTACCATTTCTGATATAAATACCGGGGCGAGTGGGGTGGGTAACTACCCGTCCTTGCAAATCATAAATGGTTGTGTCATCCAATGTTGCCGGTTGTAGGACATCGTGAATGGCATTGGGTTCTCCGACAAGCATGTGTTTCTGTATTGCTTTCAAATTGGCTTCGGGCACATTAACATACTGACTCAGGTAACGATAAATCTGTTGTTGAATTGTACCACCGTATTGCGCAAGGTAGTCTAACTTGCTATCCAATCCCTCCTTGGCTCTGATACCTGCCTTGGAGAAACTGGTCAGCTCATAGTCCTTATACAACTGATCCAATGTTACGCCCAACAGTCCATTCAACAACATGGCCAAAGCACCGGTACGGTCTGCACCCCAAATACAATGGAAGTAAACGATGCGGTTGTCATTCAAATTTTCAGCAATAAAATTAAAGGCTCTGCGGTAAATCATTGTGTCTTGCTGCAGTGCATCATCACCGAACATATACTGATTGAAATATACATAGGGAATGTCTTTTCCTAACGCTGATACGCCCGGTGAAACATTATTGACCACTTGATCATTGTTGCGCAAATCCAACTCTGCTGTGATACCCATCGCAATAAAATCAGCAAGGTCATTGTTATTCATCGTGGTCTCAAGCCCTTTGTGCAACTCACCGCCACGGTATACTTTTCCATAACATACGGTGCGTCCGTCGGCAGTAGTCCAACCACCTAAATCACGCATGTTGGAACCGGAATTGAAGCGCAACATACGCACACGACCTTGTGTGGTGAATTCTCCTTTGGTAATGACTGCATCATCCGCTACCACCTCATAATAATAGGTGCGACCGGGTATTAGGTTGTAGATGTGCCATACATTAGATTCTCTGCCTGTTTTTACTGAGATTGAATCACTCATGTCCTTATTTTCACTGTAGTTGACCACCATCTTTCTGGGTTTTGATTCCAATACCGGGATGGGTATGGTGACAGAACGCGGTTGGTCTCTTCGCCATGTGGGAGCTACATTATAATTTGCAACAACAGAAACTGAGTTACGATCGTATGTATTGTTAGAGATGAATTCTTCCACTCTGAAGTTTTCAATATGCGGTTTGAAGGTCACGTTCATCCAATCCTCCTGTATAGTAACCGGTATGGTAATGTCACCGGCATCCATACTCAATGGCAGATAAAAACGTGGGGTTGCAGCCGGCACTTCAGAGGCCTCAACATATACCAATGCTGTACCTTCGGCATTGAGAATATGTGCGTTCTTAGCTATTCCCTTGGCATATTCTCCTTTTTGGAAGGCTCCATTCCAATATGCAGGTATACTGTCAGGAATGACAGACGTCATTTCAACATCTTTAGCTTCGAGTGGAGTATCACTATTTACTTTAACGAAATACACTTTACCGGCTTTCATCTCTCTTGCCGGGAACAATACTACTTGTTGCTTATCAATGCTTGCCAGTTCATAAACTGCTGCGAAAGATGACATATCAGGAGTGTAGGGGAGACATATAGCTTCCAATACACCGGCTTTCAAAATTCTGGAACTTTTGACGTTGGCATAAGTTTTGGTCAGATACTGCAAGGTATCCATGTCGACTTCTTTCGTCTTACCATAATACAAGTGGAAATCATCAAATGCCAACCAGTTGTTTTCGGATGCTGCTGACTGTGAAATACCAAAACTAAGGTTTCCAGCAGTCGTTTTCTGATAACGTAAAATGTTATTATAATGACCGAAACCGAATATCTGATTGGCCTTGTTCATCGTATTGGGCACACTGGCACCGTCAGGCAAACCATAATATTCAAATCCTGTGCTGGTGGTAGCAAAACGCGGGTCATCAAGGATGTTGTACACATTCACCTTCTTGGAATCCAATGTAAGAGAAGCTTTTACTCTTGGGGTTCCTGTAAGATAGGTCGATAATGTACTGACGAAATCTGTTGGTCTGCTGAATGCTTTGGCTGTCACGGTATACCATCCTGCCGGCATCTTGCTCAATGTCTGCTTGATGGTAAATGTTCCGGTATTATTGAACGACTCACCAATATCATAAGAGAAAGTTGCAGTTCCACTCGGGTTCCAAGAGATATGACCGTTACTGAAATGCGGATTGTAAATCAAATAAGTCAAATCGTATTGACCATTTTGGGCGGGCACATTCTCCAATAAATCAACAAAAGCAGCAAAAGCAACATCTTTCAGTGAATCTACTTGCGAAGTTGTCTGCAATTTATCCATGAATGCTTTCACCTCATTGATTTTTTTGTCATAATCTGTACGATCAGTGGCTTGTATAACAATTTGTTCGTAAACATCCAATTTAGCTAATAATGGCTCGCGCAACAAGAATGATTCATTCATAAAATACAATTTGAAATCATCTGCCTTGAACCAACGATTGCTGGTTGCACCGATTCTCAAATCAGTATTCTCTTTGAGTCTGAATGTCAAAGTTGCTTCATTTGCCACTTTCTCTTCTGAACAAGAGACTTTCTCACTTGATGTTCCTGCCACCAATGCTAATGTGCTTCCGGATTCTGTACTGGCTAACTTTGCTGTCATCTGGTACAATCCTGGCGGCATATATGGTAATGTCTGTAACAAAAAGTAATTGTAACTGGCTGTTTTGCTGTCTGCATAAGTATTGAACAAATAGTCACCTTCTGTACCTAACATTGTATATAGTTCAATGGAATCTGCGCGTACTCCATTATCACCATACGTCAAAGAAGACCATTTGCCCATTTCACCAGTTTCAAATCCAGGGTTATCCATCAACGATGTCAAATCAAAACGACCGATGGTTTGATTCATGTAATCGGAAAGTGCATTGCTCAACATGCGAATGGCATCTTCAATCTGGTCTATTGTTTCGGCTTGATGATATGCTTCATCAGCAATAGAATAGTCAAAAACCACAGTAGACTTGTGTTGTTGCGATATTTGAATAAACTTTTCTTTTAAGCTCGGATATAATGACTTATAAGCATCCAGTTCTGCTGCAATCTCTTTTTCCTGTGTGTCAGCTTGCACTTTTTCCAAGGTCAGGGGGCCGGCTATAAACCATGATTGTCCTCTATCATTTGTACCCTGAAAACCTATTGTCAAAACGGTATCTTTCTCTACTTCAAAATAAAGCGTATTGACATACAGTCCTGCAGCGAAAGCCGCAGCAGCTTCTTTCATATTATCAGCATAATCAAAAGGACGAAGATGCGCCTTGTCAATATCACCTAAACGATACACCTTCAATTTATTATTTCCCGCAACGAGATAGGCCATTGAACGAGCTCCCAATCCATCCGCATTGTTCAAATCACTGGTATAAGAACTTCCCCAACGATAAAAAGCCGGTGCCTTTAAACGATAATGTCCGGCCTCGAGAGTGACCTTCTGTGTCAAGCTAAACGCATAGGCTTCAAACCCCGAATAACCGGCATAAGCCTCCACCACACAAGGTTGTGTTGTCGTTTCAGGAGTCCACGCCCAAGTAGAACCCTCATAATTGCTGACGGAGGCGTCCCATCCTTCTACGCCATTAGCAAATTCAGGATTGACCAACAAATGTGATTGGTCAATAATCTCTTGCGCTGAGAGAGAGGTTGTCAATAGTAAAAACAAACTAACAATGTTGAACTTAATTTGTGTTTTCATAGATTAAATTATTAATTGTCCACAAATATACATTTTTTTATTATTTGTATGAAATTTTCAGACATTTCTGCATGTTTTTTACAATAAATTGAATGACTTTTGAAAAGCAATGAAAGCGTACTGTTAAAGAATGTAAATTAACAATGAAATATCTGCAATACGAGCACTATCGTTTCACAAATATATAGTACCTTTGTTTGAATTTGTAATATAGACATTGCAAAATGGCACAAAATATATCTCACAACGGCATCGTAGAGAAAATAAACGGGAAGCACATTCTGGTCAGAATCTGCCAAACATCCGCTTGTTCTTCATGTGTAGCCAAGAAACTTTGCAATTCTTCTGAGAG
>JAGBUF010000097.1 GCA_017630975.1 Paraprevotella sp.
TACCCCAACAAAGTGGTGGATGTAGCTGCTCATATCCAACCATCAGCTCGCGGCGAGTTGGAAATCACCACCGTCAATCAACAATTCTTGGCAGACAAGGAATTGAAAGTGCAGACCTTAGGACGTGGATTTGCATGGTTGGACACCGGAACACATGATAGTTTGTCGGAGGCCTCCACTTTCATTGAGGTCATTGAAAAACGTCAAGGACTGAAAGTGGCTTGCTTGGAAGGTATTGCTTATCGCAAGGGATGGATCACTGCGGAGCAACTGCGTCAAGTGGCACAACCCATGATCAAGAACCAATACGGTCAATATTTAATGCGACTGAGCGAAGAGACTTTTGATTAAGAAAGCATTGAAATACCAATTTTATATTGACGAAGGGAAGGCATTATTGTTCTTCCCTTTCTATTTTTCTTGGTTTGCACTATCTTTAGATAACATAGACTGCACCTCGGAAATAAAAAAATAAAAAACTTTGTTTTCTTTTTTTTACTTCTCTCGGTTTGCACTATCTTTGTGATAAATCACGAAGATATATTGGCACTCGCTGTGAAAAATATTGAAGTAAACTTCATATTATTTCGCTCGTTGTTGCTATCTTTGCAAGATATAAACTGAAAAAAGAAAAGAAATGGGAATATTATCTAAGTTTTTTGGAAAAGCTACAACTGAAAGTACTGCACGCGTGGGTGGCATGGAAGATTTCATGACCCTCATCAGAGTATACTATCAAGCAGTCATGGCCATGCAGATGGGCATCACTAATTTGGCAGCATTGCCCGACCTCCGCATCTTCAAACAAACATTGCACGTACCGACAGTCAACAACAAATTGGGCATCGGCGAACGCAAACGTTGCAAAAACATGTTGATGGATGTATATGGTTTGAGCGAGGATTTTTTCAAGGAAATCGACGCCAGCATCAAACGCAATTGCCGTAATATCAACGACATCAAGAGCTACCTGCTCATGTTCCAGGGATTCAGTCAGGACTTGATGATGCTGATGGGCAACTTGATGCAATGGAAATTCCGCTTACCATCATTCTTACGCAAGGCCTTGCGAGCCATGACAGAAAAGACCATTCACGACATCCTGACCAAGAACGACTGGAAAGACGACAATGTACGCCGCACATGCGTCAACATCCGCCAATACCAGATGCGTTTGCAATATAGCGAACAATGGATGTCTGAATATGTATTCAACATCATTATGTTGGCAAAAAAAGAGCCAAAACCAAAGGATATTGACGACAAAAAATAAAGGAAAGAGTTGGGAATTAAAAGATTTTTCCTAACTTTGTAACGAGAAGGCAATAAAATGACTGCAGAAGGAGAAACACTCATACGGACTTTAGAAGCACGCGTCACACAATTGGCGTTGGAATACAATGCCTTGAAAAGCCGTTATGCGACAATGGTTCAAACGATGGAAGAAAAGGAAAATACCATCGGCGAACTCAAGTCACAAGTGAGCCAATTGCAAAAAGATTATGCCAACCTTAAAACAGCCAAGATGATCGACATCAGTAGCGGAGAAATGAAAGACGCCAAATCAAGATTGTCAAAGCTGGTGCGTGAAGTAGACAAGTGTATCGCACTTTTAAATGTGTAAAACAACATGGAAGTAAGCGAAGACTTTACTATAAACCTGAGATTGGGACAATGCCCTATGTCCATCACCATCAAGAGGAAGGACGAGGAAGCATATAGAGCAGCTGAACGTCTGATCAATCAGCGTTTCAATTTGTATGCCTCACAATATTCCAACTTAGGCACTGAAACTTATATGTGCATGGCTGCCCTCGACATCGCTCTCTCTGTCAAGAAGAACGAATTGCGTAACGACACGCAACCCTTTGAGGAAAGCATGAAAAGAATGCTGAAAACCTTGGAAGACACCTTGGCTGCGAAAGCAGAATAAGATATTCAACATACAAGCAACTACACACGCACGGTTTCCCTATCCGCCTAACGGTAAGGGTAAGCAGTGCGTGATTTTTATATAACAAAATAAATAACAACAAGAAAATGGAACCAATTATAATTACAGCGGTCGCAAGCGTCATCGTAGGCGCAATCCTTGGCTTTGTGATGTTCCGTTTCATTGCCAAAGGCAAATACAACCAAATGGTCAGCGAAGCGGAAAAGGAAGCCGAAGTCATTAAGCAAAAGAAACTCTTAGAGGTAAAAGAGAAATTCCTCAATAAGAAGTCCGAGTTGGAAAAGGAGGTACAACAACGTAACCAGCAAATCCAACAACATGAAAACAGACTGAAACAAAGAGAGCTGAGCCTCAACCAACGTCAGGATGACTTGAACAGAAAGAAAAACGAGATTGACACTGACCGCAAGCGTTTGGAAAATCAACAAATCGGGTTGGCGAAGCGTGAAGAGGAACTACGCGTGCTGGAAGCACAGGAACGTGAAAAATTGGAAGCGATTGGTGGACTGAGTGCTGAAGAGGCCCGCGACAGACTGGTAGAGTCGTTGAAGGACGAAGCAAAAAGCAATGCGGCTACATACATCAACGAAATCATAGACGAAGCCAAATTGACAGCCAACAAAGAGGCGAAACGTATCGTGATACAAAGTATTCAAAGAGTGGCTACTGAAACAGCCATTGAAAACAGTGTTACTGTATTCCACATCGACAATGACGAAGTGAAAGGACGAATCATCGGTCGTGAGGGTCGTAATATTCGTGCTTTAGAAGCTGCCACAGGTGTTGAAATCGTAGTAGACGACACCCCGGAGGCAATCGTCATATCAGCATTTGACCCTGTACGCCGTGAAATTTGTCGTTTGGCACTACATCAATTGGTGGCTGACGGACGTATACACCCTGCCCGCATTGAGGAAGTGGTGGCGAAAGTGACCAAACAAGTAGAGGAAGAAATCATTGAGACAGGTAAGCGCACAGCCATTGATTTGGGCGTACATGGCTTACATCCGGAATTGGTGCGCATCGTCGGTAAGATGAAATACCGCAGCAGTTACGGACAAAATCTATTGCAGCATGCACGCGAAACAGCCAACCTATGTGCTGTGATGGCATCAGAATTGGGTTTGAATCCCAAGAAAGCAAAACGCGCCGGTCTATTACACGATATAGGTAAAGTGCCTGATGAAGAACCGGAAATGCCACATGCTATCTATGGTGCCAAGTTGGCTGAGAAATACAAGGAAAAACCTGAAATTTGCAATGCCATCGGTGCTCACCACGATGAAATGGAAATGACATCTCTACTCGCACCCATTGTACAAGTGTGTGACGCCATCAGTGGTGCACGTCCTGGAGCACGACGCGAAATTGTAGAAGCCTACATCAAGCGTTTGAACGACCTTGAGAACATCGCCATGAGCTATCCGGGTGTTACGAAAACATACGCCATCCAAGCCGGTCGCGAGTTACGTGTCATCGTCGGTGCAGACAAGATAGACGACCAACAAACTGAATTATTAAGCGGAGAAATCGCCAAGAAAATTCAGGATGAAATGACTTATCCGGGACAAGTTAAAATTACTGTCATCCGAGAAACCCGATCAGTCAGCTACGCAAAATAAAGACCTCTCCCCTTCCCTTCAACAAGGGAGGGGGATTTTTATCATCTGTAATGAAAAAACAAATCAGTTGGATCAACACGGCTCGAACACTTTGCATCATCGCTATATATCTACGCCATAGCGAGATTTACTACGAAATGTCCGAAGCCTCATCCTTACTGACTTCTTTGTTCACCCCCTTCAGAGTGGTCATCTTCTTTTTTATCAGCGGTTACCTGTTCTTCAAAAAACAATTGGCAGACATCACAACACCGCAATCCAACCAACTACAACTGAACACTTACACTGCTTCATTGAAACATCTGATGTTTCGTTTGGCGATTCCTACCATTGTATTTGCTACGTTGATTTACATCCCCAAGATGGTTTTTCATGGTTCATCCATTGACGCTAAGATGTATTTGCACGATGTGTGGGGCGGTACAAGCTATTGGTTCACATCAGCGCTCACAGTTGCACAGGTGATACTGCTGACCTTAATATGGGTGAAGAGAACTCAAATATCATGGTATCTGATGATTTGCACACTACTGATGTTGGTGGGTTGGTATTTAGGAACAGCATACTATACACCATTCCCATGGCATTGGCAATCTGCCCTCATTGCCTCTTTTTTCCTTGCATTAGGTGGATTTTATCAGAGATATGAAACTACCATAGACCGGTATATAAAGGGGCCTATAGTCATAGGCATATCTTTGATATACATTGGCATCGTCACCATCGGCAAGGGTACCTACTCCACGATGATAGCCCCCATACAATTGAATGTACAAGGTTTTGCAGTCATCATAGCAGGTATCATCTTCATCATCGGGTGCAGTAAGTGGATTTCTGATTTGAAAGGTTTGAACTATATCGGCAAACATTCCATTACTTTCTATTTCCTTTCGGGTGTAATGCCGGCATTCTTCTCTACCATTGCACACCACCTCCACCACACCAACATACCTTATTTATATGGTGTAGTAGCACTCTTTTCACTTGCAGGGGCATGCATTGCCACTTACATCATCGGGCGTTATCTCCCCTTCTTGCTTGACTTAAGAAGATTAGGTAAAAAGTAAAATTTATGCTTCCTGACGGAACTTGGCCAGCATGTTCATCAACAAGATGAACAAGGTATACAATACCACATCTACAAGAACAATCCATGAGGCAGATATACCACAGTCATACAAGACGTAATTAAGAACGCAGAAGGCCATGAAAAGACAAAGGATGATACACAATGCCTGATGCATGCTGAAACCGGCTGCCATGACTTTATGGTGAATGTGTGTCTTATCGGGTGAAAACATCGCCTTTCCCTCCAATTTTCTGACGATAGCCACTCTAATGACATCAAAAGTGGGCACAATCAACAATGTATAGGAAAGCAATAGCGCATAACTTCGATATGGCATGACTGCTGGATTATTCATGGCGAACTTGATGGACAAGTATGCCAAAGCATAGCCCAAGAACAAACTGCCCGAATCACCCATAAATGTTTTGGTATGCTTTTTCGCATTTCCAAATACATTATAATAGAAGAACGTCAACAATGCTCCCAACAGTCCGGCTGCACCGGCAGCATAAAGGACAGTAAAATCCATCTGCAGATATAAGTATACATACACAGCAAGGATACAGATGCATAATCCTGACGACAAACCATCAATACCATCAATCAGGTTGATGGAGTTGACCACCAAAAGGATGACAAAAATGGTAAATGGATAACTGAACCAGAAAGGCAATTCGTATAAACCGAACAAACCATAAAAATTATTGATGTGCAACCAACAGAAAGGCAACACCGCAGCTGCCACTAATTGAATCAAGAATTTATGGGAAGCTTTCATACTGATGACATCATCCAATATTCCGATGATATATATCAAAAACGCACCGACAGCCATCAGTACAGAGGACGTTTTCAAAGTAAATTGCCCCTGGAATCCATTAGAATCTATGAACAGATAGCACAGCAATCCCACCAGCATAGCCGGCATAAAAACAATACCGCCCAAGCGAGGAATGGCATGCTGATGTACCTTTCTGGCATTCGGCATATCATATAATCCTTTTACTCTGCAATATTTCAATAAAAAAGGCATCGCTATGCCGGCAGCTGCAAGTCCCGCAACTGCGGAAAGAAGTACGCTGATGATATCTTTTGTCATGACGCTTGGTTTTTATTTTATAACGTAGATTATTCCGAATTATTTTAATCCTTGTTAAGAAAACATCATTAACTTTGCAAAAAAATCAAAATGAGCACCTCCTCCAGACGCGACATCACATTGGACCTTGCATGTGGCATCCTCATTATACGCATGGTACTGAAGCACGCATTACAATGGGCACAGGTCACTCATTATGATTTCTACGAATGGATGAACATATTCTTCTTTATCATGCCCTGGTTTTTCTTTAAGTCCGGCATGTTTTTCAAAAGTAAACCAGCCCAAATTGTCGCCTCGACCGGATTGAAGCATCTCATTGTTCCACTACTGACCATGACATTTGTTGGTCATCTGATAATTTGCGTAAATGATATCATAGAAGGCGGACATCCGATGACAGACTATTGGTTCAAACCTCTATATGAAATTATTTGTTTCGGTTCCACCGAGGGCAACCTCGCCTTATGGTTCCTCCTATCACTTTTTGGAGTAAGAATCCTCTACAATATGTTCTCTGCCGACTTGAATCCGATTTCAATATTGTTCCTGACCATGATAGGAAGTCTTGCCATTTTCCACTTCCATTTAGTGATACCATATTATTTAGGCAGTACTATGGCAGGCTTGTTCTTCTTTACTATGGGAAACATGCTCAAAGACCGGCAATACAACAAATGGCTATGGACGGCATCCTTCCTCGTATATCTCATACACATGTTTTTCATCCCTTCATTTGTAGACATGCGATCCGGTACACTATTGGAAGGTTACTACGAAGTTTGGATGATTGGTTCGGTTGCAGGATGCATCACATTGAACGGAGCATGCAGATGGGGCATCATATTCGCCAAACGAATGGCAGAACGCTATCATCAGATTCGCATGCTCTCATTTATTCCCCGCAGTATCATGGCGATTGGAGAGAGTTCACTGATTATTTATCTGTTCCATTGGATCTTTCTGATGTCTTTCAGTCTGTTCCTATACGATCTCCCCTACTTCAACGGCAAACATCGGTGGGAATACTTCACCCTGTCCTGCATCTTCACCGTTGTCGGACTATTCGTTGTCTATCAATACCGAAACAGTAAAGTCATCAAGTTCTTGACGAGATGATTACTTCAAATACTTGATGTACCCTATTACCAAAAAAACGAACAGACAATACAGGGCATAAAAAAAGTTTAGTCTTTCTTCGTCACGCAGAACGTTCCATTGGGCAGAAATCAATTTCAATTTCTGACTGGAGCGACTATTGGGAGTAAGACGATACAAAGCTTGTAAAGTATTGGTATTGTATGCTGTGATGCCTTTCCTGAAAATACTCAGCCAAAAAGCATAATCCTCCTTCGGCATTGTCTTAAAACGTATATCTCCTACAAGTTCTCTCTTAATCATAGTAGTAATACAAGCCGGCACCACACAACTTTTAACCATATCATTATATGTAGCTGTCTTTGGCGCTATAACAACACGCCCACTACGTTTGCCTTCCCATGATATTTTCTCGTAGTTGGAATAGACCATTTCATAGTTACCATTCAACATAAAACCGACTTCTGTTTCTAATTTATTTGGTAACCAAACATCATCAGCATCAAGGAAAGCCACACAATACCCTTTGGCATTGTCAATAGCTATATTGCGCGGTTCAGCCGGTGTTCCTGTATTATGAGGAGTTTTAAACAATTTTATTCTGGAATCCTTATCAGCATAAGCCCGTATAATCTCCACTGAATTGTCGGTAGAACAATCATCACATATTAGCATTTCCCAGTTCTGATAA
>JAGBUF010000098.1 GCA_017630975.1 Paraprevotella sp.
GAATCCCGGAACATCCACCAATGTTACGAGTGGAATATTGAAAGCGTCGCAGAAACGAACGAAACGCGCTCCCTTACGACTGCTGTTGCAGTCCAACACACCTGCCAACTGCTTTGGTTGGTTGGCAACGATACCCACTGACTGTCCGTTGAAACGTGCAAATCCGATGATTAGATTCTTTGCATAGTTAGGTTGCACTTCGAAGAATTCACCGTTGTCCACAATTCCTGCAATCACTTGATACATGTCATAAGGCATGTTGGGGTTATCAGGAATGATGTCGTTCAGGTAGTCTTCCATTCTCTCAATCGGGTCGGTACATTCCACACGCGGAGTTTTCTCCAAGTTGTTCTGCGGAATGTAGCTGACCAATTTCTTAATCATTGCAATGGCCTCTTCTTCGTTGCTGGCAGTGAAGTGGGTCACACCACTCTTTGTAGCATGCACGCTGGCACCACCCAACTGCTCCTGAGTTACAACCTCGCCCAATACCGCTTTCACCGGACCGGGGCCTGTGAGGAACATGTAAGAAGTGTTTTCCACCATCAAAGTAAAGTCAGTCAAAGCCGGGCTATATAACGCACCACCGGCGCAAGGACCCATAATGGCACTAATCTGAGGCACAACGCCCGACGCCATAATGTTGCGTTGGAAAATCTCGGCATATCCTGCCAACGAGTTGATACCTTCTTGAAGGCGTGCACCACCGGAGTCATTCAATCCGATGACCGGAGCACCCACTTTCATCGCCATGTCCATGACTTTGCAAATCTTACTTGCCAACATTTCTGACAAAGAACCTGCACTTACGGTAAAGTCTTGAGCAAAGACATATACCAAACGGCCGTCGATGGTACCGCTTCCGGTAACAACGCCGTCGCCGAGATAGTGTTTCTTGTCCATACCGAAGTTGTGGCAACGATGCTCTACGAACATGTCCATTTCTTCAAAACTGTCGGGATCCAAAAGCAATGCGATGCGTTCGCGTGCTGTCAGTTTACCCTTCTCATGCTGTTTCACGATGGCTTTTTCACCGCCACCCATACGCGCTTTGATGCGGAGATCAATTAATTCCTTGATTCTCTCTAACTGATTACTCATAATGTATCTTTTGATTTAAGTATTTTAACATGATAAAGAAGCAGTCAATGCCTCAACTGCTAAATCGCAACAAAGTTACTAAATAAAGAACGTAGGACAAGGTTTTTTGAAAAAAAATAAATAAAAAAGCATAAGAGTTAAAATCCTATTTTCTTAACTTTGCATAAAACTAACTTTTAAACACATGTCAAACTCTACCTCGCCCCTTGATTTAGGGGTAAAACCGGTGGGGAAATTACTCCGCCAGTATGCTGTCCCTGCCATTATTGCCATGACAGCCTCATCGTTATACAATATGGTAGACAGTATCTTCATAGGTCATGGTGTTGGTCCATTGGCCATTTCCGGTTTGGCTTTAACCTTCCCCTTCATGAATCTTTCAGCCGCTTTTGGCGCCATGGTAGGAGTCGGTGCTTCCACACTCATCTCTGTAAGATTAGGACAAAAAGATTACTACACCGCCCAAAAGATTTTCGGTAATGCAGTCAGTCTGAACATCATTCTCGGTGTTTTGTTCAGTATCATCTCCATTTTATTTTTAGAACCTATCCTCTATTTTTTTGGCGCCAGCGAGGCCACTCTTCCGTATGCCAAAGAATACATGTTTGTCATTCTTTTGGGTAATTTAGTGACACATGCTTATTTAGGACTCAATGCCATTTTGCGTTCCGTAGGGCATCCACGTATGTCCATGTATGCCACCATTGCGACAGTTATCATGAATGCCATCCTCGACCCCATTTTCATCTTCGGATTCAAAATGGGTATTCAGGGCGCTGCGATTGCCACTATTTTAGCACAATTGATTTCTTTATTATGGCAATTGCACACTTTTAATAACCCCCATGAAATGGTTCATTTTCGCAAAGGCATCTACCTACTGAGCAAAAAAATTGTAAAAGAAACACTCTCCATTGGCTTATCGCCTTTCCTAATGAACAGTTGTGCCTGTATTGTCGTCATCCTCATCAATCGAGGATTAGGAGCATACGGGGGTGACTTAGCTATTGGAGCATATGGTATCGCCAATCGAATTGTATTCTTATTTATTATGGTTGTCATGGGATTTAATCAAGGTATGCAACCCATTGCCGGATATAATTTTGGGGCACAGAAATACCACCGAGTCTTAAAGACTCTTCGCTACACACTCATAGCAGGAACGGCAGTCACTACCACAGGATTTTTAATTGGTGAATTGGCACCGGAAGTCTGTGTCAGATTGTTTACTTCCGATCCGGAACTCATCACACGTTCCGTTGATGGCATGCGCCTGATGCTCATTGTATTCCCGCTTGTGGGAACACAAATGGTAACTACCAATTTCTTTCAGAGTATCGGACAGGCACACAAGAGTATATTTCTATCACTAACAAGACAACTCCTCTTCCTCATCCCTTTGCTCATCATACTCCCTCCATTTTGGGGAGTCAATGGACTTTGGTTGGCGATGCCTATTTCCGACGGAATATCGAGCATTGTAGCAGGATTTTTATTAATTATCCAATACAAGAAATTCAAACAGTTAGCATACAAACATGAATCATCTAATCATTAACATAGGCCGTCAAATCGGCAGTGGTGGGCGCCTCATCGGTCATCGTTTAGCAAAAGATTTAGGACTAAAATTTTACGACAAGGAACTGCTTGATTTAGCAGTACAAGAAAGTGGCTTTGATAAAAAGTTTTTCGAGCGCAACGATGAACAAAAAGGCTTTTTTAAAACATTATTCTACACATTTTCCTCTTTTGCCGGAGAAAGTACTCCTTATGCCAATCAGCTGAGCGCTGAGTCACTCTTTAAATTTCAAAGTGATGCCATAAGACACGCAGCAGAAAGAGACGGATGTGTTTTTGTAGGACGATGTGCAGACTATATTCTTAGGGAACATCCCAACTGCATCAACATTTTCATTACCGCAGACTTGGACGACCGGATACAACGCATCAGTGAATACCATCATATCACTCCGAAAGAAGCCAAGAAGAGGTGTATTGAAGGGGATAAACGACGTGCTGACTATTATAATTATTATACCGCCAAAACTTGGGGAGCAGCCCAATCATACGACATCTGTATCAATACATCTGTCACAGGAATTGAAGGTGCCGTTGAAATCATAAAACAGGTCATTCAATATAAAACACGACCATGACACGCATCGGCTTACTATCGGATACGCATAGTTTTTGGGACGACAAATACCTCGCACACTTTGAGCAATGTGATGAAATTTGGCATGCCGGCGATATCGGTTCATTAGAAGTGGCGCAAAAGCTATCAGAGTTCCGTCCGTTTCAAGCCGTTTACGGCAACTGCGATGGTGGCGACCTACGACGGTTCTACAGTGAAAAGTTGCGATGGAAATGCGAAGATGCGGAAATCTTGATGACACACATCGGAGGCTATCCGGGTAAATATGATTTTAAGGTAAGGAAACAGCTATACGAACGCCCACCACACTTGTTCATTAGTGGACATTCTCATATCTTGAAAGTTCAGTTTGATCCCACATTGAACTTATTGCACATCAACCCGGGTGCCGCCGGTTTACAAGGTTGGCACAAGGTGAGAACATTGGTACGTTTTACGATTGATGGTCAAAAATTTAAGGATTTGGAAGTTGTTGAAATCAACAGATAGTTTCCAAATCCTCTATATCATCATACTGCGCCACACAACAGCAACACGATAAGTTGGGCTGTAACGATTCGTAAGAACATCGTCAACGGATAAACCGTAGAATACCCTACTGCCGGTGCATCTGTATTGGACGACTGATTAGCAAAAGCCAATGCCGGTGGGTCGGTAGTACTACCGGCAATCAAGCCCATCAATGTAAAATAGTTCAACTTATATTTAAGACGTGCAATGACTCCCACAATTAAAATAGGTATCACTGTGATTAAGAATCCCATCCATACATAATTCAATCCATCTCCCGCCACCACAGTATTCA
>JAGBUF010000099.1 GCA_017630975.1 Paraprevotella sp.
CTTTCGAGGGTCGCCATTTTTATATGATTATCATGAAAACGCAAATTCAACTAATAAATGCAACGGCATTATCGGTTTGAGATTGTGGATGTTCAATACAATTACCGTTTTCGTCCCATACAACGATTTGCCATCCTGCAAATTTCAGCATTCGTGCCTTAAATACACGATTCTCTTGGAATCTTCTCCATGCCTTGTATCTTTTTGTTACCATCGTCTCTATCAATTAAGTTAATTATGCACGATGGATTCACTCTTTCGGACGCAGTTGTTTTATAAGGTTTCATTTCCGCTATCAATTTTTCGTTTTTCCGAAAAGAGCAAAACAAACCTTATACCAAAACATGTTCATCAACCAATAAAAATATTAGAATCATTATAAAAAAACTCCACTCTAACTGTTACTCCATTTCATATAGATTCACTATCTTTGCGTCAACAATTAGAACAAATACAAACCTTTTAATTAAAAATAATTATTATGATTGGATTTATCATTTGGATGGTAGGCCTTATTTTAGCCATTAAGGCTGTGTTGGAAATTATGCAATGGAACATTGAGGGTGTAAAGAAATTATTGGTAGCTATCCTCGTTCTTTTAACCAGTTGGATTGGTTTGGCAGTTTACTACTTTTGGGGACGCGACAATCTTCCTAAGATGTTGAAATAAGAAATCCCAATAACACAGAAAGAGGAACTCGATGAGTTCCTCTTTCTGTGTTATTGGCCTTATTCAATCCCCGACTCTTTCAATTTTTGACGTATCAACATCAGATGTGCCACATAACCCGAATAGTTGACAGACATACGTTCCTGTTGAGCCTTCAACAAACTGGAAAGCGATTTGACCGTAAAAGCCAAATCATTAGAAACGGTCGAAGGATTCAATCTTAACGTCTGAGGCAACCTGTCCATTTTATCCTCAAACCAAGAGATCACTTCGTTTATTTCCTCTTTTGTATAGTCTTCCTTAAAAAAGGACTGACACTCTTTCTCTTCCATTCTTCTTTATTTTATATCCTTTAAAAAGTCCCCTAATATATTCTCGGCACATGCATATCCCTCATGATACAATGCGAGCAACTTGTCCGCTCGTTTCTCTAAACGATCTACCTCCAATGGGCGTTGAGGGCGCACCACTATCACCCGGCCTTCATCTTCCAATCGCTCCACCAATTCCAACTGCTGATTATAACACTCGCTGCGATGATTCAATGCCTCACGAAGGCGCGGATACTTTCTATATATAATATTGGGTATCCGTACATCTGATGTTTTTTTTCGATATCCCCTATTTCGTGTTAGGACCACCACATTCTGTTCATACCCCATGCTCATGGCTCTCAACACAGGAATGGAATCCACAATACCACCATCAAGCATCGGCTCGCTATCCACTTCGACTATAGAACCGACATAAGGCAAGCTGCTTGATGCCTTTACAATCTTCATCATTCGCTGATAGTCTTCCTTCTCTGACATATAACAAGCCTTACCAGTCTCACAACTGGTGGTCACCATTTCTGTCACCATGGGATTGGCCTTATAGGTTTCAAAATCATAGGGAATGATGTGTTCAGGGAACTCCTCATATAGTAATTTGGTGTTGAAGATATTACCCTGTGTCAACAAATATTTCAGTCCTATGTATTTGTACTGCACCAACATATCTATATTACAATACTTTGCACGTCCACGCTGCTTACTGGCATAAGATAACAAATTACATGCACCAGCAGAGACTCCTACCGCATAAGGGAAGTATACTTGATGGTCCATCAGCCAATCCAACACACCATTTGTGAACACTCCACGCATTCCCCCCCCTTCAAGGACCAATCCAGTTTTGTCGTTAAACTCCATAATAAATCCTAAAATCACGATAAAGATAATGAAAATCCGACTTAAATTCGCTATTTTTGTAAACTTTATCATTTATTATACCTTAATTATCTTATTATGCTATTCAACAAAGAAACATATACCAACCGACGCTTTAGACTGAAAAGCCAAGTAAAGGGAGGTATCATCGTACTTTTTGGCAATAACGAGTCACCAGTCAACTATCCGAACAACTCATACAAATTCAGACAAGACAGCAGTTTCCTGTATTTCTACGGACAACACCGCGAAGGACTTGTCGGAGTTATTGATATTGACAATGACAAAGAATATCTGATTGGAAATGATATTGATATAGAAGATATTATTTGGTGCGGGTCGGTAGATAGTGTTGCTGACATGGCGTCACAATGTGGTGTGGCCAACAGCGCTCCAATGGGATTCCTAACTGAACTCATTCAAGATGCACAAAACAAAGGACGCAAGATTCATTTCCTGCCCCCTTATAGGCATGATCAGATGATACAAATCATGGATCTTACCGGCATACACCCCTACCAACAACGTGAAAAGGCCTCTTTGGAACTCATCATGGCAGTGGTCAACCAACGCGCCGTAAAAACTCCTGAAGAAATCGCCGAGATAGAGCGTGCCTGCGCCATTGGTCATGAGATGCACATCACTGCCATGAAAATGTGCCGACCGGGCATTACAGAACAGGAAATTGCCGGAACAATCAGTGGCATTGCCGCTAGCAAGGGATGTATCGTCAGTTTTCCTGCCATACTGACCATGCACGGTGAGATTATGCATGGCTATCCCTCTACCCGACCATTGGAAGCAGGCAGATTAATGCTTTGCGATGCGGGCGCGGAAACCAATGAGAACTACTCATCGGACCATACACGAACTACACCCATCAGCGGTAAATTCACTTCAAAACAAAAGGATATCTACAGCATCGTTGAAACTTGTCACGACTATGCCATCGGTATGGCTAAGCCGGGAGTGAAATGGTTGGACGTACACATGGGAGTTGCCACCATCATGACAGAAAGACTGAAGGATTTGGGATTGATGAAAGGTAACACAGAAGATGCAGTACAGGCAGGAGCACATGCCATGTTCTTCCCTCACGGATTAGGTCATATGATGGGTATGGATGTTCATGATATGGAAGGATTGGGACAACAATACGTAGGATTTGACGACGAAGTTCGTCCATCTACCCAATTTGGTACCAACTGCTTGCGTTGTGGAAGAAGATTGCAAGAGGGATGGGTGATGACAGATGAACCCGGTATCTATTTCATCCCTGCACTCATTGACGACTGGCGCGCCAAGGGCATCAATAAAGAGTTCATCAACTTTGATGTAGTAGAAGGTTACAAGGATTTTGGTGGTATACGTATTGAAGACGACATCTTGATTACAGCAGATGGCTGTCGTGTCTTGGGACAACATATCCCTTACCACCTTGACGAAGTGGAGAAATTCCTGGAAGAAAGATCAACCAATCAATAAAAATAAATCAAAAATGAAAAAGCAACTATTATTCATCGCATTGGCATGCATGTCCTTAGGACTGTTTGCACAAGAAGAGAAAGAAAAGGAAGAAGGTTTCGTGTTCACCGTAGTGAAAGAAAACCCCATTACCAGCATCAAGAACCAAAACAGAGCCGGAACATGCTGGTGCTACTCTACTCTCGGATTCATTGAAGCCGAATTGCTCCGTATGGGAAAGGGTGAATATGATTTCTCTGAAATGTACATTGTACAAAAGACTTATTTGGACAGAGCAGACAAAGCTGTCCGTACTCATGGTGATGCCTCTTTCTCACAAGGAGGTTCCTTCTATGATGTTATTTATGGTATGAAACATTACGGATTGATTCCGGAAGAAGAAATGCGCCCGGGCGTCATGTATGGCGACACTCTGAGCAACCACACTGAGCTCTCTGCTGTCAGCGACGCTGTGGTAGCTGCCATTGCTAAAGGCAATCACAAGAGTCTTCAGACAGATAACAACAACGTTCCGTTGTGGAAAAAGGCGATTGAGTCTATCCATGAAATCTACTTGGGTAAAGCTCCAGAAAAATTTACCTATAAAGGAAAAGAGTACACTCCGATGTCATTCTATGAATCTACCGGTTTGAATGCGGATGACTACATCTCTCTTACTTCTTATACTCACCATCCCTTCTACAGTCAATTCGTCATTGAAGTTCAAGACAATTGGCGCTGGGGACTTTCATACAACTTGCCTATTGACGAGTTGATGGAAGTGTTCGACAATGCCATCATGAATGGTTATACCATCGCATGGGGTTCGGACGTAAGCGAAACTGGTTTTACACGTAATGGTATAGCTGTTATGCCGGATGTTGAGAAAGTTCAGGAGTTAAGCGGTTCTGACATGGCACACTGGTTGAAACTAAAACCGGAAGAAAAACAACTCAACACCAAACCGCAACCACAAAAGAAATGCACCCAAGAAGAACGCCAGAAGGCATACGACAATTGGGAGACAACTGACGACCACGGTATGCA
>JAGBUF010000100.1 GCA_017630975.1 Paraprevotella sp.
CACTATTATTGGATAAGGACAATGGATGTTGGGTGGGTACATTCTTCGGAGGATTGAACCATATATTCAACAACAAGAGAACCATTCACCAATACCTTCCCCTTAACGAAAAGACCGGTGTCGTCGAAGCCAATATTATCCGAGAAATTCATCCCGACCACAAAGGCCATTTATGGATAGGAACGGAAGATGGCGGACTCGCTAAATTTGACTTGAAAACACATGATTATCGAATGAAGACATTATTACATAACGGTACAAAAGTTGTCAACATCCAATCCTTATGTATTGACGAAGACCATATATGGGTGGGAAGCTATATGAACGGACTTCTTAAGGTGAATTTAGAAACATTACAGATTGTCAATCAATATCCATACCTCAACACCAACAATGTCGTGTGTATTCTTAAAATCAATCCGGGAGAACTCTTATTAGGTACGTTCTCCGGACTTTTTTATCTTAACGAAAAGACGAAATCAGCATACAAAGTTCCGGGATTAGAAAATTACTTTATCCATACCATGTACAAGGACACTGAGGAGCAAATTTGGATTGGAACTTTCAGTGATGGACTGTTCAAATTAAGCAATAATGGTCATCAATTTATCGCAGAGAAAACCTCCTTTTCTCGTTTTGGAATAGGCACAATTTTTGAAGACTCCAACAAGAATCTTTATATAGGAACAAACGGCACCGGTTTGTACTTATATGATGAAAAGAAAAATCTGACGACACCGATTGTTTTATCTGGGAAGGGAGAAGACGATTTCAGTGTCTGCAATATTCAGGAAGATCACTTCGGCAGACTCTGGGTTTCAACCTTTGATGGACTATATTGTTATGACAACCGTCAGGGAGCTGTCGCTCATCTCACAAACGACAACGGACTTCCAACGTCACAGTTCAATTTCGCATCCGGTTACAAGAGTGAAAATGGAAATCTTTATTTCGGAACATATCAAGGTCTCATCAGCATGCAACCCAAGGAGATGTTACAAGAGGAAGTGATTGTTCCGAAAGTACTTTTCACCGGAGTCAAGACAACAGATTTCGAGAGCGGATACGTCAAAGACACACTCACTCTCAAGCACCATCAAGCCTCATTCAGCTTAGACTTTTCTACAACTACCCCCTCCTCTCTCGGATTCATTTGGTACAGATACCGTTTAAAAGGGAAGGATCAAACTTGGACACTCTGCAAAGGAACTCAACGTATTCAATTTGCCGGTTTAACTCCCGGAACTTATATATTAGAGGTTCAAGCCTCATTGCAAAACAACGTATGGAATGGCGATCCTACCACACTTACCATCACCATCACTCCTCCATTCTGGAAGCACCCATTGGCATACCTCACATATATTATCCTCATCATCATCTTGCTTTATCTTACAGTAAGATGGTATAAAAGACGTACATCTTTGCGTCATCAATTACAAATCAAGGAGTTGCAGACGCAAAAACAGAGCGAGGTACTACAAGCCAAAATCAGTTTCTTTACTACCATCACCCACGAAATACGCACCCCTCTGACACTGATCATGGGATGTATTGACAAATTACATGACAATGGCGATAAGACACTGCAAATTCTACGAAACAACACGAAACGATTGCTTGACCTTGTGAACCAACTACTTGATTTTAGAAAAATTGAGTCCGCAAGAATGTTGATGAACTTTACAGAACTTGACATCCACCATATCATCAAAGAGATATGCGACAACTTTTCACCCTTGTCCATAAAGAAAGGTATCAATGTTTCTATCAATCTACATCCCGCCTCAGTCATCGTTGTAGCAGATAAAGAAGCCGTCATCAAAATGATCAGCAATATGTTGGCGAATGCCTACAAGTTCTGCCAAAACCAAGTTTGGGTCAGCACAAAAATCTCCAAAAACGGAAATCATGAAATGCTTTCTGTCAGGATATCCAACGATGGCATCAGAATACCCCAGGAACAAGAAGAGGAAATCTTCAAACCATTCGTACAATACTATTACAATAACATACAATCGCCCATCAATGGTTCTGGTTTAGGACTTCCACTCATCCGTTCCTTGGCTGAACTGACTAACGGTAAATTCTACCTTGACCATGATGTTAAGGACCTTAATTCGTTTGTACTGCAACTCCCGATTCAACATCAGTGCAATCAGACAATATCCCACGCCACCACAGAAGAAAAAGACGAAAAAAATGAGTTGTCCTATTCAACATCAAATGGCAAAAGGAACATTTTATTAGTGGACGATGAGGCCGACCTAAGAGCATTTGTCGCTGAAGAGTTAGAAACCAATTACAATGTATACGAAGCAGACAATGGCAGAGAAGCTCTGCGCATACTTCACGAACGAAACATTCAATTGGTCATTACAGACCTGATGATGCCGGTAATGGATGGCATGACATTGTGTAAGGAAATCAAGAACGACATTCGATTATCACACATTCCTGTTATTGTACTAACAGCAAAAGTCTCTATGCAAGACCACATTGATGTTCTCAATACAAATGCTGAAGCCTATATTGAAAAACCATTTTCAACAGAACATTTGAATGCACAGATTTCCAATTTGATACATAGTAGAGAATTGTTAAGAGAAACGTTCATACATTCTCCATATGCCATGATAACGGATGTGGGATCTAATAAAATAGAAGACGAATTCCTTAAAAAAATGGACACATTCATCAACGAACATATATACGAAAACATTTCTGTCGATACATTGTCTGACTACATGGCCATGAGCAACTCCACTTTGTACCGTAAGATGAAAGGGTTGACTTCATTAGCACCCAATGATTACATTCGTTTATGCCGTCTTAAAACAGCAGCCCGACTACTGAAAGAAGAAGATCTCAGTATCAAAGAAATTTCAGAAAAATTAAACTTCTCCAGTGTTTCCTACTTTACCAACTGCTTTATGAAACAATTTGGAGTCACACCGGGTGTTTTCAAAAAGTCAAAATAAAGGTACTTTACTTCATTGCAAGATAAATACAAATCTATGAAAGATTATTTTCATATTTTCTGAAAGGATTCGTATAGTTTTGTAGCAAACAAAAAATAAAAATGAAATATCATATGAAAAAATCAACATTGAAAAGCACACTGATTCTATTGTTAAGTTGCATGGTAAGTAGCATCATTGCCCAACCATCGTTGACATTCTCAACGGCTAAAAGAGGTCCAAAGATCAGTAATCTGCACTATGGCATTTTTTATGAGGAAATCAACCATGGAGGCGACGGTGGTTTGTATGCAGAACTTATTCGCAACCGCTCTTTTGAGGACAACGTCGCCAATGCAGATTGTTGGTGGGGACTTGGGAGCATGGGATTCTCCCTTGTTAACACAGGTTTGTTAAATGCCCAACAAGGATTAGCATTGAAGGTCAATATCAATGAACACAATGCCGGTATTCGTAACGAAGGTTTTTGGGGCATGAACATCGTAAAGGATGAGGTTTATACCCTTACTTTTTGGGCTAAAACCGATGGTACCTATTCGGGTAAGATGTGGGCAGAACTACAAAACGATGATTTCGAGAATCTGGGAAGAACTGAGTTCGACATCGCTTTGACATCGAAATGGCAGAAATATACCGTCAATATCACAGCCACAGCAAGCAATACCAAAGGTTGGTTAGCAATAAAAGGCTTAGAAAAAATGGTGATTTATTTAGATGTCGTAAGTCTGATGCCCCCTACCTATAAAAACAGGGAAAATGGTTGTCGAAAAGACTTAGCTGAAATGTTAGAGGCCCTCACACCGAAATTCGTACGTTTTCCGGGAGGATGTTATGTCGAAGGCACTTGGCAGAACGACAAAACCAACCGTTTTGAATGGAAGAAAACCATCGGTCCTATCGAGGAACGTCCCGGCCACATGAACGTCA
>JAGBUF010000101.1 GCA_017630975.1 Paraprevotella sp.
CCGTCGCCACAGGCAAGTCAAGGGAATACGTCATTTTCGGCATCATATTCCCATTATTATCCAAAAAATAAGCCTGACCATCCGCTGTCATCACATTCAACACAGGCATGCGTTGTTGGAGAATGATATGCACTTTCCCACCTGGAGTTTTATAAGCAACGACATGGTTTACATACGCATGCCCACTCAATATTTTTTCTATCTTTTCCAATGAAATATCTTCCATTCTCTCACCTATCGGATGACAGTCGGCACGATTCAATAGTTCCATCACTTCCTCTTCTCCCAGGAACAAGGCTTTTGCACTGTCGCCAACAAACACATCCACCTCACTACAAACCACATTGGTTCTTGGTTTGTTCAGGATGGTGACGGCGACAACAAAGTAACCGGCTAAGCCCACCAATAGAAGTAATATCGCTATTTTCTTTAACATCTTGTTTTTAAAACCTCCGTAATTTGTGGAGCGCAAGCCTCAGCGTCACCGGCTCCTAACAGTATAAATACATCTGCATCGGCACGACGCAACACCTCCAAAAGGTCTTCTTTCCGACACATTTGTTTATTTACATGTTCCTCTAAACAATCATATATCAACTTGCTCGTTACTCCAGGAATAGGTTCTTCACGAGCAGGATAAATATCCAACAACACCACATCGTCCAATAGGGATAAACTATCAGCAAACTCCTTATAGAAATCCCTTGTACGCGTATAGAGATGGGGTTGGAATATTCCCATAATCTTACGTCCTTCGTATAATTCACACACCGATTTCACACTTTGACGAATTTCCTCCGGATGATGTGCGTAATCGGTAAGAAAAACCACCTTGTCATTTTTCAATTGGAAGTCGAAACGACGATCCACCCCACCAAAAGACGCCATTGCCATTTTGATTTCTTCCGCTGACACTCCACTGATTTGTGCAAGCGCCATTGCCGCTATGCCATTGTCAATATTGATGCTGACCGGAACACCCAACTGTACATCCTTAATATTTTCTATGGGTGACACCAAATCAAAAAAGATCTCACCATTCCCAATACGTACATTCTCTGCATGGAAATCACCCTGTTCACGACTATAGGTATATGTCGTCACTCCCTCTTGTACATCGGGAACCATCTCCAACCCTTCATGCAGAATCAAGAAACCATCCGGTCTTATCAGTGACGTATATTTTCTGAAGCTCTCCAAGTAAGCCTCCTTAGTCCCATAGATATCCAAGTGGTCGGCATCCGTTGCCGTAATAACAGTAGCGTATGGTGTCAACCAATGGAACGAACGGTCAAACTCATCCGCTTCAATCACTACATATTCACTTTCAGCAGACAAAATATAGTTTGTCCCGTAGTTTTTGGTAATTCCACCCAAAAAGGCATTACAATCCACATGACTTTGATGCAACAAATGCGCAGCCATTGAAGAGGTGGTCGTTTTACCATGTGTACCTGCCACACAAAGTCCTTTATACGCTTGAGTCAACACGCCCAACACCTGAGCACGCTTTTCAATCTCAAAACCCTGTTGCTTGAAATATTGTAATTCTTGGTGGGTATCCGGTATGGCAGGTGTATATACCACCAAACAGCCGGTTTGATCTCTGCATGGCAATGGAATCAATTCTACATTTTCCTCATAGTGCACCAAAGCACCTTCCTCTTCCAACTTGCGTGTCAAATCGGTAGGCGTCTTGTCATAACCACCCACAACCAAGCCTTTATGCAAGAAATAGCGGGCAATGGCACTCATTCCTATACCACCGATTCCTACGAAGTAAACTGCTTTTATAGAATTCATTTCCATGATTACTTTCCTCTTCTGTATGCCACTGCCAATTGATAAACCTCTTCAGCGATTTTGTTCGCTGAATCCTCAAACGCCAATTTCTTAACATTCTCGCTCAATGTTTTCAAACGAGCCTCATCCGCAACTGTACTGATGGCAAGCGGTAGCAATTTTTCTTCTGCCTCACTGTCCCTCACATATAAAGCTGCATCCTTATCCACCAATGCCAACGCATTCTTTGTTTGATGATCCTCTGCCACATTCGGCGAAGGCACCAATATCACTGGCTTACCCAATAGGCACAATTCAGAAATACTACTTGCACCTGCGCGAGAAATGACCAAATCCGCAACCGCATAGGCATCTTCCATCTTTGCAATGAAATCTGTAACAAAAAGATTTGAAGGAACCTCAACTTTCTTCAAACGTTCCTGTATGTTGTTATAGTAATAGCCACCTGTCTGCCAAATCAACTGCACATCATGGGCAGCTGCTATCATGGGCAGATTCGCCAGGACACTCTCATTCAAAGTACGCGCTCCCAGACTGCCGCCAATCAGCAATATTGTTTTCTTACCCGGTTGCAAATTAAACGAAGCCATCGCTTCTTCTTTGCTTCTCGTCGGGTTCAATAATCCCTGTCGTACGGGATTTCCGGTCAGGATAATTTTTTCTTTCGGAAAAAAACGTTCCATACCCTCGTAAGCCACACATATTTTCTTCGCACCCTTTGCCAACAGTTTATTGGTGACACCGGCATACGAATTCTGCTCTTGAATCAAAGTCGGAATACCCATAGCGGCAGCCACGTTCAATGTCGGACCACTGGCATATCCACCAACTCCTACAACAGCCATCGGCTGAAAATCCTTGATGATCCTTTTAGCCATCCAACGGCTTTTCAGTATTTTAAAAAACACAGAAATATTTTTCAGCAGATGCTTACGATCGAAACCACATATCGGCAATGCCTTGATAGGGTAACCGGCTGCCGGCACCCTTGTCATTTCCATACGCCCCTCTGCTCCTACGAACAGAATCTCCGCCTCCGGATGTTGTGCCTTTATTGCATTGGCAATAGACACTGCCGGGAAAATGTGTCCTCCCGTACCTCCTCCACTAACAATAATCCTGAGTTCCTCTTTCATGCGCACGTGTATTTGTCAGCAAAAATACTAATAAATCTGAAATTTATATGCTTACTTCTCTTTTATTTTTTAAGAATCAATGTGTTTGTTCTTTTTGTTCTAGTGCTTCCGCAACAGGGACATCATCTTTTTTCGTCGCCGAACGGCTGACGCTCAAAATCATTCCCAAATACACACAATTGATCCATGTAGACGTTCCTCCCTTACTGATGAGCGGAAGGGGTTGTCCGGTAACTGGAAACACACCCACTGCCACCGCCATATTGATCATGGCCTGCGTCACCAACAACAGAGACAACCCCATGACCAGGTAGGCAGGAAAATTCCGTTTACAACGGGAGGCAATTCGAGCCGCTCTGAATAGCAAAACGATATACAGGAACATGACAAAGAAAGCACCGAACAACCCTAATTCCTCTATGACAATTGCATAAATAAAATCTGAGAAAGATTGTGGCAAAAAGTCCCGTTCCACCGAATTTCCCGGTCCTTTTCCAATGACATTACAAGTCGCTATGGCAATCTGTGCATGTGTCACCTGTGGATTGTCCGTAATGTCATAATCCACCGGATTCTCCGGTTTTCCTCCACCCTCTCTCAAACGGTTCGCCCATGTCTCCACACGATGCAAACCGGGCACTTCGGATACCGTCTCTATGGTAGAAACGGGAGCAAAACGCAAAAAACCATACCCCATCGCCCCGACAATTACAATAGAACCCATCAGTAGGTTCATCTCCTTTTTAGGCATCTTCCCCACAAGCATCATCATACCCACAACAATAGCCGTCATACCTGCAGTTGAAAAGTTCTCGGGAGCAATCAAGCCACAGATTACTCCGGTAATGACCAACAACAATTTAAAGGCACTTTTCTTTGACGCTTGATCGTCGCGAGTACTGGAAAGAATGAATGCCGTCGTCACGACCAATACAAACTTTGCCAACTCTGAAGGTTGGAAGCCCCATAGCCAACGACTCGCATTGTTCACCTTAGGCATGAACATCACCAACACCAAAAGAAAGACGACAAGAGGCAAAGCCAGAGGGACTATCTTGAAAAATTTACAGGGTATCTTATGGATTCCCACCGTAAAAGCAACACCTGCTAACAGGTATGAAGCATGCTGCAGAATCGGCCTCCAATAAGCCCCTGATTTATATGTCATATTGCTGGAAGCACTATACACTTCCACGATTGAAATGATTGCCAGGAAAAACAGTACCATCCAGACCACTTTATCCCCTTCAAACAATTTCCATTTCTTGATAGATTTTGAAGAAAACTCCATACCTGTCCTCTTATATATTCTTTACTAATTCTTTAAACTGTTCGCCACGGTCTTCCATGTTCTTGAACAAGTCAAAACTTGCACAACATGGGCTCAACAATACCACATCACCAGGACAAGCCATACTCATACAAGCATCTACACACTCCTTCATACTATGCGTATCGGCTGTAGGTATTCCGAAATCTGCGAAGAAATCCCGCAATTTTTGATTATCCGCCCCCAGGAACACTAAACCCTTGCACTTCTTTTTTACCATCTCAGCAATGGCTTGATAGTCATTCCCCTTATCCTTTCCCCCAACAATCAAGATGGTCGGCTGGGTCATACTGTCAAGCGCATACCAACATGCATCCACATTCGTGGCTTTTGAGTCGTTGATAAATTCTACTCCACCTCTCGTTGCCACTTTCTCCAATCGATGTTCCACACCTTTGAAACTCATCAAACCCTTTAGGATATCTTCGTCAGAAACCCCACACTGACGGGCAGCAAGTCCGGCCGCCAACGAATTATAGAGATTATGTTTGCCCGACAATGATAGTTTTTCTTGGGAGAAACTAAAACATACAGGTTCTTTCAATACATAC